>JAYUCR010000186.1:0-1944 GCA_043740165.1 Acidobacteriota bacterium
CTTGGCTGACTCGACCCTCGTCCTCCTCTGGCACCTGCACCAGCCCCAGTACCGCCTGGGAGCGGAGCGGATCGCCTTCCAGCCCTGGGTGCGGCTGCACGGGGCGCGCGCGTACTACGACATGGCGCGCGTGCTGGAGGAATTCCCGCGGGTCCGCGTCACCATCAACCTGGTGCCGACGCTCGTCGATCAGGTCCAGGCGTACGAGGCGGGAGGGAGCGACGCCTTCCGCGAGGTGGCGCTGATCCCGGCGGCCGATCTCGACGAAACGCAGCGCCGCTTCGTCGTCGATCATTTCTTCTCGGCGCAGGAGGAGCGGCTGATCCGGCCGCTGCCGCGCTTCGCCGAGCTGTTCGAGAAGCGACGCACGGCGCGCGGCCGGCTGGGCGCGGAGAATGCCTTCAAGGAATTCAGCGTCGCCGATCTCGGCGACCTTCAGGCCCTGTTCGACCTCGCCTGGTTCGGCTTCAAGGCGGTGGAGGATTTCCCCGAGATCAAGGCGCTGCGGCGCAAGCAGCGCGGCTACACGCCGGACGACGTGCGCGTCATCGCTTCGGTGCAGGATGCCATCCTGAAACGGATCCTGCCGCTGTTCCGCGCCGCGGCCGCGGAGCGCCGCGTCGAGATCACCACCTCGCCCTATGCCCATCCGATCCTGCCCCTCCTGATCGATTCCGACTGCGCCCGTGAGGCGCTGCCGGGCGCCCCGCTGCCGTCCCGCTTCACGGCGCCGGAGGACGCCCGGCGTCAGATCGCCGAGGCCATCGCTCGGATCGAAGCGGTGTTCGGTGTGCGGCCGCGCGGCATGTGGCCTTCGGAGGGGTCGCTCAGCGCCGCCGCGATCGAGGTCATGGCGGCGTGCGGCGTGGCCTACGCCGCCTCGGATGGCGATCTTCTGCGCGCCGCGGATCGCGACGGCGAGGCCGATCTCGGCCGCCCGTGGTCCCTCGCGGGACCGGGCGGTAACGTAGCGCTCCTGTTCCGCGATCACGAGCTGTCCGATCGGATCGGGTTCACCTACGCGCGCCAGCCGGCGGCGGAGGCCGCGGCCGATCTGCTGGCGGCGGTCCGGGAACGCGCTGGCGAGGTGGAGGGAGCGCTCCTCCTTCTCGCCCTCGACGGCGAAAACCCCTGGGAGCACTACCCGGACGGCGGCGCCGCCTTCCTGCGGGCGCTCTACGGCGGGCTGTCGGGGGGAGGGCCGGTGGTGGCGCGCCCCATGGGGGAAGCGATCGCCGCCTGCCCGCGCCGCGGCAGCCTGCGGCGGCTGCGGGCCGGCTCCTGGATCAACGCCGATTTCGGCGTCTGGATCGGGGGGGAAGAAAAGAACCGCGCCTGGGAGCTGCTCGGCCAGGCGCGGCGGCGAATCGTTCCGGCGCTGGCCGACTCTTCCCGCCCCGAGCCGGTGCGCGCCGCCGCCTGGGCGGCCCTGCGCTCCGCCGAAGGGAGCGACTGGTTCTGGTGGCTCGACGGCCAGTTCGTGAGCCTCTACCGCGACGACTTCGATCGCCTGTTCCGGACGCATCTGAGGATGGCGTGCGAGGCGGCAGGGGTCCCGCCGCCCGAAGGGCTCGCCTTCCCGATCCCCTCTCCGGAGCGGCGCGGGAGGGCGGGGGTGGCGGCAACCCCGGCGGCCCCGGTCGACGTGGTCGTGGACGGCTTCGAGAGCAGCGTGTTCGAATGGTACGGCGCGGCGCGCCTGGCCTGGTCGAGCCTCAGCCCCGACGTCACGATGCAGCGGGCGCAGCGGCCGTTCGAAACGCTCCTCTGGGGCGTGACGCCGCGCGGCGATTTCTGCCTGCGTCTCGACCCGGGGCGGCAGGCGGGGCGCGGCGTCCTCCGCGGGATGACGCTCCAGCTGGCGTTTCTGCGCGACGGCGCGGGGACGAGCGAGGTCACGGTCGAGCTCGACGCCGCGGGGGAGGTGCGCGCGGCGCAGCCGGA
>JAYUCR010000187.1:0-4805 GCA_043740165.1 Acidobacteriota bacterium
CGCCCGCTCGATGAGTACGTCGTCAATGTCGCCGGCGGTGAGATCGTGGTGTCGCGATCGTGAAGTGGCTGCTCGACTTTCTCGAGGAGCGCGTCGGACTGTCGGTCCTCGTCGAGCTCGCCCGCCACAAGCGCGTCCCCGTCCACCGGCACTCGATCTGGTACTACATGGGCGGGATGTCCCTCTTCCTGTTCGGCATCCAGGTGGCCACCGGCATCCTGCTCCTCCTCTATTACCGCCCGTCGGCCGATCAGGCGTTCGAGAGCGTCCAGTTCATCATGACGCGCGTGCAGTTCGGGTGGCTGGTGCGCTCGATGCACTCCTGGTCCGCCAATCTCCTGATCTTCGTGCTGATGGTCCACCTGGGCAGCGTCTTCTTCATGAAGGCGTACCGCCGGCCGCGTGAGGTGACCTGGTTGAGCGGTTGCGCGCTGCTGGGGCTGATGCTCGGCTTCGGCTTCTCGGGCTACCTGCTCCCCTGGAACACGCTCGCCTTCTTCGCCACGCAGGTCGGGACCGAAGTCGCGGGCTCGGTGCCGCTGGTCGGGCACTTCCTCCTGACGCTGCTGCGCGGGGGCGAGCAGGTCACCGGCGGGACGCTGACCCGGTTCTACGGGTTCCACGTCGCGGTGCTGCCGGCGCTGACGACGGTGCTGATGGGGCTGCACCTGCTCCTGGTCCAGAAGCACGGGATGAGCGAGCCGCCCGGCGTCGTCAAGGAGCGCGAGCGCACCGGAGCACCGGCGCGCAGCATGCCGTTCCTCCCGCACTTCGCCCTGCGTGACGCCATCGGATGGTGCGCGGCGCTGGCGATCCTGGCGGCGCTGGCGGCGATCTTTCCGTGGGAGCTCGGCGTCAAGGCCGATCCGTTCGCACCCGCCCCCGCCGGCATCCGCCCCGAATGGTATTTCTGCGCGATGTTCCAGGCGCTCAAGCTCCTGCCCGGCCATGTTCTCGGGATCGAAGGGGAGCTGGTCGGGATTTTCGGCATCGGCATCATCGGACTCGGGCTGGTCCTGGTGCCGTTCCTCGACACCAACCCGGTGCCGGGCGACACCCGCAGCCGGGTCATCAGCGTCCTGGGGGTGCTGGTGATCCTCGGCGCGTTGGTTCTCACGGCGATGGTCTACATGCCGGCGGCGGGGGCGCCATGAGCGCCCGCCGGCTCGCCTGCTGGATCGCCATGGCACTCCTGGGCGTCGGCGTTGCCCGGGCGACGGAGACGCCGAAGCCGCTCCCCGGCCCGCTTCCGACCGAAACCTCCTGCGTCAAGTGCCACTCCGAGCTCGACGGGGAGCTCCTGGAGCCGGCGAAGCACACCGGGGACGACATCCACTTCATCAAGGGGCTGTCGTGCCACGACTGCCACGGGGGCGATCCGACCGCGGGCGGCGACGGCGACCCGGAGGCGGCGCACTCGGTCAAGAAGGGCTGGACCGGGAAGCCGAAGCGCTCCGACATCCCCGGCTTCTGCGCCAGGTGCCATGCCGACGCCGCCTACATGAAGCGGTTCGACCCCAAAGTACGTGTCGACCAGCTCAGCGAATACCAGACCTCCGGGCACGGCAAGCGTCTGAAGCAGGGGGATGACAAGGTCGCCGTCTGCGTCGACTGCCACGGCGTGCACGGCATCCGCGCCGTCGCCGACACGCAGTCGAGCGTCCACCCGTCGCGTCTGGCCGAGACCTGCGCCCGCTGCCACACCGACAAGGATCTGATGTTCTCCCACAACCTGCCGGTCGAGCCGTACGAGGACTACAAGAAGAGCGTGCACGCGCACGCCCTCTACGACGGCGGCGACCTGTCGGCGCCGACCTGCAACGACTGCCACGGCAGCCACGGGGCCGCCCCTCCCGGTGTCGAAAGCGTGACCAGCGTCTGCGGCACCTGCCACACGCGCGAGGCGACACTGTTCCGCGAAACCGAGGCCAAGCGTCATCTCGACCTGAGCTCCTGCATCCAGTGCGTCGTCTGCCACACCAACCACGCCGTCCTGCCGCCGACCGACGAGCTGATGGGGGTCGGCCCCGATTCGAGCTGCACCGGCTGTCATTCCGAGGGGGATCCGGAATACAAGGCGGCCGACACGATGTATCACAGCCTGAAGCAGCTCCGCGGACGCCTGGCGGAGGCCCACGACCTGCTCGATCGCGCCGGCCGCGCCGGCGTCGAGGTGACCCCCGATACCTACGCGCTGCAGGCCGCCCAGGATCAGATCGTCGAGGCGAAGGTGCTGGTGCACAGCTTCGATCTGGAGCGATACCTCAAGGCGACGCAGCAGGGCCAGGCGGTCGCCGATGCCGGCGTCGCGGCCGGCCACCACGCCTTCGCCGAGCTGAAATTCCGCCGCACCGGGCTCGGTCTCTTCCTGATCGTGGTGCTGGCCGTGATCGTCACGCTGACCTTCAAGGTGCGTGAAGTGGGGAGGGGTTCGCCCTCTTGAAGCCTGTTTCGCCCGGGGCCCTGCTGTTCGGCCTCGGCCTGGTCCTGATGCCGGCGACCACGGCCCGGGGGCAGACGGCGGAGGCGTGCCTCGCCTGCCACAGCGATGCGACCCTGGCGACGACGAAGAACGGGCGTTCCGTGTCGCTCTTCGTCGACCCGGCGGTGCAGAAGGGATCGGCGCACCGGGACCTCCCATGCGTCGACTGCCACGTTCGGTTCAATCCCGACGATCTCCCGCACGTCCGCCGGGTGCGCCCCGTCGACTGCTCCCCGTGCCACGGCGACCTCACCGCGACGCACCGGTTCCACGTTTTTCCGGCCAAGGGGGGAACCGGGAACGTCCTTCTGGCCGGCGTTCCCTGCACCGCCTGCCACGGCACGCACGGCATCGTCTCGCCGAAGGATGCCGGTTCGCCGCTGCAGCGCGGCCGGCTCGCCGAGACCTGCACCCGCTGCCACGCCGGGGTGGTCGAGCAATTCAGGAAATCGGCCCACGGCGAAGCTCTCGCTGCAGACGCCTCCGGCGCGCCCGACTGCCTGACCTGCCACCAGGCGGCGATCACGCTCAAGCAGATGCCGGAGAACGGCGCCGCGCTCAAGCTGGCGCAGGAGAAAATCTGCCTCTCCTGCCACCTCGACAACGCCGACGTTCGGGCGCGGATGGCGCCCAAGACCGGATTCATCGCCGCCTACGAACAGAGCGTGCACGGCAAGGCGCTGCTGCGGGGCGAAGCCAGGGCCGCCAACTGCGTCGACTGTCACGGAAGCCACGAGATGCAGCACGGGTTCGAGGCGGCGGCGCGGGTGAACAAGCAGCGCATCCCTTCGACGTGCGGCTCCTGCCACCAGGAGATCGCCGAAACCTACCGGGCCAGCGTGCACGGCCAGGCCCTCGCGCGCGGGAATCACGAGGCCCCGGTCTGCACCGACTGCCACGGCGAGCACAGCATCTACAAGGCGCAGGACCCGCGCTCGCCGGTGGCCGCCGCGAATGTCTCGGCCCGGGTCTGCTCCCCCTGCCACAGTTCGGTCCGCATGGAGCAGAAATACGGCCTCGCCCCGGATCGCTTCAAGACCTTCTCCGACAGCTATCACGGCCTGGCGATGAAGGGGGGGAGCCTCGAGGTCGCCAACTGCGCCTCGTGTCACGGGTCGCACAGCATCCTGCCGTCGTCCGATCCGCGGTCCGCGGTCAACAAATCCAACCTGGCGGTGACATGTGGCCGGTGTCACCCCGGCGCCAACGCGCGCTTCGCGGTCGGGTCGGTGCACGTGGTGACGGCGGAGCCCGGCGAGCGGATCCTCTACTGGGTCGCGACGGCCTACATCTACCTCATCATCGCCACCATCGGCGGGATGCTGGCGCACAACCTCCTCGACTTCGTTCGCCGATCGCGACGGCGCCTGCGCCAGCGCGCCGGCCTCGCGAGTGGCGCCCACGAAGGCGGCGTCCACGAAGGCCGTGCCCACGGGCCGGCCCCGCGCGGCCTCTACCTGCGCATGAGCCTGAGCGAGCGGCTGCAGCACGGCTCGCTGGTCCTCTCCTTCTTCCTGCTGGTTCTCACCGGCTTCATGCTGCACTTCCCGGACGCCTGGTGGGTGGTCGGGCTGCGACGCCTCCACCCCCGCCTGTTCGATCTGCGCAGCCGGGTGCACCGGATCGCCGGCGTCGTGATGGTCCTGGCGTCGCTGTTCCACCTCTTCTATCTCGGCTTCACGACACGCGGACGGCGGCTCTTCTTCGATCTCCTGCCGCGCCGTTCGGACCTGTCCGACGCCGTCGGTGTCGTGCGCTACAATCTCGGCCTGTGCGCCGCGAAGCCGCGCTTCGGGCGGTTCTCCTACGTCGAAAAGAGCGAGTACTGGGCCCTGGTGTGGGGGACGATGCTGATGGGGGCGACCGGCGCCATCCTGTGGTTCGAGAACGCCTCGATAGGCCTCCTGACCAAGCTCGGTTGGGACGTCGCCCGGACCATCCACTACTACGAGGCGTGGCTCGCCACCCTCGCGATCATCGTCTGGCACTTCTACTTCGTCATCTTCAATCCGGACGTCTACCCGATGAGCGCCGCCTGGATCACCGGCCACCTCACCGAGGAGGAGATGCGGGACGAGCACCCGCTCGAGCTCGAGGCGATCGAGCGGCGTCGGCTGGAGGAGGAGGTTCGGCACCATGACGAACGCGGAACGCCCTGAGGTCGTGCCGTCCGGCGGGCGCCGGGCGGCGCTGGGCTGGCTGACCCGGGGGTTCCTGTCGCTCTGGGCCCTGGGCGCCGCGGCCGTGGGGATCAGCTTCCTCAAGGCGCCGGCGACCGAGAAGCGCCCCGGCGAGGGGATCCTCCGCGGCGGAACCTTCTCCA
>JAYUCR010000188.1:0-1939 GCA_043740165.1 Acidobacteriota bacterium
CTTCATCTATTCGTCCCCGGTCTCCTCCGACCAGTACATCCATCGCGCCGGGCGCACCGGTCGGATCGGCAAGACCGGCAAGGCGATCTCGCTCGTGTCGGGATTCGACCTGATGAATTTCAATCGCCTGGTGCGGGCGAACAACCTGAAAGCATATGAGTGCGACCTGCCTTCCGACACGGAGGTCAGGAAGAGGGAGGTGAAGCGCATCGTGGAGACGTTCAAGAAGCAGTCTGGCAATCTGACCGCCGAGGACCGCGCCGAATACGACCCGATGGCGCAGGGGATCCTCGAGCAGGACGATCGCGTCGCGATTGTCGCCTACCTCCTGAAGGCCCATTTCCAGGCCGCGGCGGCCAAGAGCGTGCTCGACGAGGCTGCCGCCGCCGATGAGGTTTCGACGGGCGACGAGGCGTACACGCCGAGGCCGGCGGCCCGGCACACCCATTCCGCTCCGGCGGCGCCGCGTCAGGCGGCCCCGGGCGGGACCTCGACCGGGACCCAGCAGGCGTCAACGGGCGGCGGCGAGGCGGACCAGCCTGCGCGGCGCCGGCGGCGACGCCGCCGCGGAGGCGGCGGAGGCTCGGGGGGCGGCGGAGGCTCCGGCGGATCGGGAGGGGGGCGCGGCGGCGGGCAGGGGGGCGGCCAGAGTGGCGGACAAGGTAGCGGTGGCAACCGGTCCGGCGGCGAACGCCGGCCGCGCGGTGCCGGCGATCACTACACCTAAGTCCGGGCCCTCGCACGTGGCGCGCGCTCGATCGCTTCCGCTCCACCACCTTTTCCTCGCGGCGGTGGTCCATCTCGTGGCCGCGGCCGTTCTGCTTCCCGTCGGCTGCCGTTCGGCGCCGCTGCCGGCCGCCGACGTGGTGATCACCGGGGGCCGCGTCTGGACCGGCGACCCGGGAAAGCCGCTGGCCGAGTCGGTCGCCATCCTGAGGGACCGGATCGTCGCGGTCGGCTCCGACGGCGACGTCGCTCCCTGGCGCGGGCCGGAGACGCGCCGCATCGACGCCCGCGGCCGCCTGGTCCTTCCCGGTTTCAACGACGCCCACGTTCATTTCGTCTCCGGCGGCCAGTCGCTCGAGAACGTCAATCTCAAGGATGCGCCGAGCCGCGAGGAGTTCGCGCGCCGCATCGGCGAGCGGGCGGCCACGATCCCCAAGGGTGAGTGGCTGACCGGCGGCGACTGGGACGACCAGCAGTGGAGCCCAGCCGTCATGCCGGACGCGGCCCTGATCGATCCGATGACCCCCGACACCCCCGTGTTCGTCAGCCGCTACGACGGCCACATGGCGCTGGCCAACTCCGCCGCGATGCGGCTGGCCGGGCTGACGGCGCGCACCCTCGACGTGCCGGGGGGCGAGATCGTGCGCGACGCGCAGGGCCGCCCCACCGGGCTGTTCAAGGACGCGGCGATGAACTACGTCTACAAGGCGATCCCGCCGCTGTCGCGCGAGCGCCGGCTGCACGCCATCCGGGTGGCGCTGCAGCACGCCGCGAGCCTCGGGGTGACGAGCGTGCAGGACATGAACCCGGAGCCGGAGGATGTCGCCCTGTACGCCGAGCTATTGGAGGGCGGCGAGCTGACGACGCGCATCTACGCCGCCCCGCCCTTGGCACGCTGGAAGGAGTTCGCGGCGATCGGGGCGCGGCGCGCCTTCGGATCGCCGTGGCTGCGGATCGGCGCCCTGAAAGGGTACGCCGACGGTTCGCTCGGGTCCTCCACGGCTTATTTCTTCGCCCCGTTCAGCGACAACCCGAAGTCGCACGGCCTGCTGTCCGACGAGATGCAGCCGATCGAGGGCATGCGCGATCGGATGATGGGGGCCGACGCCGCCGGGCTGCAGCTCTGCATCCACGCCATCGGCGACCAGGCGATTTCCACCATCCTCGATCTCTTCGACGGCGTCGCGCAGGCCCACGGTCCGGCCGACCGGCG
>JAYUCR010000189.1:0-4794 GCA_043740165.1 Acidobacteriota bacterium
AGGCGCGCCCGCCCCTCGAGGAACGTCAGCTCCACCAGGAACCCGGCTCCCACGACCTCGGCCCCCAGGCGCTCCGCCAGGCGGCGGGTGGCGGCGGCGGTGCCGCCGGTCGCGAGCAGGTCGTCGATGATCACGACGCGCTCCCCGCGCGCCACGGCGTCGAGATGGATCTCCAGCCGGTCCTTGCCGTATTCGAGCGTGTACTCCTCGGAGGCGGTCTTCCAGGGGAGCTTTCCCGGCTTGCGGACCGGCACGAAACCGGCGCCGAGCGCGGTGGCGATCGCCGGGGCGAAGATGTAGCCGCGCGATTCGATGCCGATCACCTTGGTCACGCCGCGCTTGCGGAAATGTCCCGACAGCCGCTCGAAGGCTTCCCGGAGCGCTTCGCTGTCCTGGAGGAGCGGCGTGATGTCCTTGAACACGATCCCCGGCTTCGGAAAGTCAGGTACGTCCCGGATCAGGCTGCGCAGGTCGACGTGTGTCTTGTGGGGCCAGTCAGTGTCGGATTTCAAAGCGGCTCACCGTGTCCTCGAGAGTGGTTTCGGACATCTCCAGCCCGTCGACCCGGCCGGCCGCGGGACCCTGCCGCACCATGGCGACGAAAGCGGAGAGGCTTTCCTCCGGCCCCGCCGCCACCGCCTCGACGCGCCCGTCGGCCAGATTGCGCACGTAGCCGCGCAATCCAAGGTGCTTCGCAGTCCGCTCGGCGAAATAGCGGAACCCGACGCCCTGAACGATGCCTCGCACCAGCAAGCGGGTCGCCTTCATCTGAAGTCAGGCATGGTCGGGGCGAGTGGATTTGAACCACCGACCCCTTGGTCCCGAACCAAGTGCGCTACCAGGCTGCGCTACGCCCCGACCGTGCTTGAGAGGGCGGGGTTATAGCATGCGGTGCGAAGCCGCGTCAAACGTGGCGCCGCGCGGCGATTCCGCGCCGGATCCGGCTCATCCCAGGGCGCGCTCCATGTCCTGCCGCACCGCAGGATCGATCTCGCTCCGGCGCGCCCGCTCGACGGCGCTGCGCGCCACACTACCTCCGGCACGCGACAGCGACTGTGCCGCCGTGGACCGCACTACGGGATCGTCGTCGCGGAGCCTCTCGGCCGCGGCATCGAGGGCCGCCTCGTCCGAGGTGTTGGCGGCGACGATCAAGGCGTTGCGCAGAAGCCCCTGACGGCGCGGACGCGTCAGCGCCGTGCCGGCGAACCGGGCTTCGTGTCCGGGCGGATCGGAGCGCAGCAGGTCGGCGAGGGTCCCTTCTTCCAGGTGCCGGCCGGGGCGGAACGGCGCATCGTCGACCGGTCTGGCCTTGCGGTTCCAGGGGCAAACCTCCTGGCAGATGTCGCACCCGAAAATCCAGTCGCCGAGATCGGCGTGCCGTTCGGGGGCGATCCGTCCGCGCACCTCGATGGTCAGGTATGAGATGCAGCGATCGGAGTCGACGACGTACGGCTCGGTGATCGCCTGCGTCGGGCAGGCGTCAAGGCAGGCCGTGCAGGTCCCGCAGCGATCGGGTGCCGGTGTGCCGGGTTCGGCCTCGAGGCTGGTGAGAATCTGGCCGAGCAGGATCCAGGAGTTGCCGCGCGGGCCGATCAGGTTGGCGTGCTTGCCGAAAAAGCCCAGGCCGGCGCGCGCCGCCAGCTCGCGTTCGAGCACCGGCCCGGTGTCGACGTAGACGCGGGTGCGCGTCCCGGGCGCTTCCTCGCGCAGAAAGGCCGCGAGGCTCTCGAGCCTCGAGCTCAGTGTCGCGTGATAGTCGCGGCCGACGGCGTAGCGGGACACGTAGGGCAGGAGCCCTCCCTGCGCGTGCCGATCGCCGTTGTAGGGCAGGTAGGGTGTGGCCACCACCAGGGCGCTCCTGGCCCACGCAAAC
Source organism: Acidobacteriota bacterium (assembly GCA_043740165.1). Lineage (GTDB taxonomy): Bacteria > Acidobacteriota > Polarisedimenticolia > Gp22-AA2 > Gp22-AA2 > JAYUCR01. The sequence continues at coordinate 1,874 of JAYUCR010000189.1, forward strand.
CGTCGCGTCAGGTCGACGCTGTCGCGCGACGTCCGGTGCATCCAGGTCATGCCGGCGGCGAAGCCGCGGTCCAGCCAGCGCTGCAGCGCGGCGGCATGGTCGGAGGGTGCGATCGGCGCCACGCCCAGAGGCCCCATCCGGAGCTCGGCGGCTTTCTCCTTCAAACGGTTGAGAAGGGTCGCGTTCACGCCAGGAGCCGCGGCGCATCGGGGAGCAGGATCTCCCGCCGCCAGCGCCGCAGGCCGGGAAGGGTTTCGGTCGGCTCCAGCCCGGCGAGGCCGCGCTCGGCCACCGCGTCCAGCGTGGACTGCGGGAACAGCACGCCGGGATCGAGCGCCAGCTCGGCGGCGCGGGTCCGCCGCCACTCGCGCAGTTTTTCGACCCGCGTCCGGAAGGCCGCGGTGCGTCGCTTCCCCTGGTTCCTCGGAGGCGTGGGACGATCGGCCTCCGGGAGGCTCACGGCGCGTTCCACCGCCTCGAGCACCAGCGGGCCGATGCGGCGCCGCACCAGGGGGGTGAACCCCTTGATGCCTTCGAGGTCGGCGGTCGTCCGCGGCATCTTCCGGGCCAGGGCCAGAAGGGTTTCGTCCGACACGATGCGGAACGGCGGAACGTCCCCGGCGCGCGCCCGTTCGTCGCGCATGGCGTACATCTCGCGCAGCGCCGCGGCCCCGGCCGGCTCGAGATCCTTCGCCCCTTTGATCCCCCAGAACTCATCGGCGTCGAAGGGACGCTGCGGCCAGGCGCGCCGGGCGATGTGTTCGAATTCCTCGCCGGCCCATGCGAGGCGCCCGCGCTCCACGAGATCGGCCTCGAGGGCGTGGCGCAGCCGGATGAGATGCCGCACGTCTTCGGCAGCGTAGGCACGCTGTCGGACCGAGAGCGGACGGCGGGACCAGTCGTCCCGCTGGCATCCCTTGTCGAGCGCCACGTTGAAATATTCCAGGAGAAGTCCGGCCAGCCCGATGCTCTTCTTCCCCAGGAGCTGGGCGGCGATCATGGTGTCGAAGACCGGCGACAGCTCGAAGGCGAAATCGCGCCGCAGGTACATCACGTCCTGCTCGGCGGCGTGCAGCACCTTGCTGGTGCCGGGCGCCGCCAGGACCGCGGCGAGATCAGAGGGTTGCTGGATCACGAGCGAGTCGATCAGGAAGTCGGTGGTGCCGTCGGAGATCTGGATGAGACAGCACTTGTGGAAATAGTGGTAGAACGAGTCGGCCTCCGTGTCGACCGCGATGGTGGTCGCCCGCGCCAGCTGCGCCGCGGCCTCCGCGAGGCCCGCTTCGGTATCGATCCAGACCGGCTCGCGCGGCGCGTTCATTCCGAGAAACCCTCCGCACCGATCAGGCGCACGAAGGCGCATCCATCCTGCTCCTCCACCCGGGCGCCTCCCTCGGTGCGCACCAGGAGCCGAAGGGTCTGATGGAAGGCGGTGCCGACCGGGATCACCATCCTCCCGCCCGGCTGGAGCTGCGTCAGCAGGGTTTTCGGCACCGAGGGGGCCGCGGCGCTCACGAGGATCGCGGCGAAGGGCGCCTCGGCGGGCCAGCCCAGCGTGCCGTCCCCGACCCGCACCCGCACGTGCCGGATCCCGGCGCGCTCCCAGTTGACGCGGGCTCTTTCGGCGAGGGCCGGCAGGCGCTCGATGGTGTGCACGGCGCCGGCCAGGCGGCTCAGCAGGGCCGCCTGGTACCCGGACCCGGTGCCGATCTCGAGCACCTTCTCTCCCGGCTGCAGCGCCAGCAGGGCGATCATCCGGGCGATGATGAACGGCTGGGAGATCGTCTGACCCTGCCCGATCGGCAGCGACCCGTCCCGGTAGGCCCGACCGGAGAGCGCTTCATCGACGAACAGGTGGCGCGGCACCTCGAGGAAGGCGCGCAGCAGCCTTTCGTCCTCGAACCCGCGTCGCCGCAGCTCCTCGACCATGCGCCGCCGGCGGCGGCCGAAGTCGTCGGCCGCGGCCGTCCCCCGCCGGGAGTGCGCTACGCCTTCAGGTTCCAGTGGCGCACCTCATCCATGACGCGGTGGTTGGTGAGATCGAGGTGAAGCGGCGTGACGGAGATCAGGCCTTCGGCCAGGGCGGCGAAGTCGCTCTCGGCGTCCTCTTCCCACTCGGCGGGAGTCCCTCCGATCCAGTAGTAGGAGCGCCCCTTCGGATCCTTGCGCTCGATGATTCCGCCGGGATACAGGCGCTTCCCCTGACGGGTGACGCGCACGCCGCTCGGGGAAGTGCGCGGGACGTTGACGTTGAACAGGGTGCCGGCGGGCAGGCCGCGCGCCAGAATCTCCTGCGCCAGGCGGTGCGCGAATCCGGCCGCCGCGACGTAGTCGACACCTCCGTCGTGGATCTGCTGCGAGATGGCGAAGGCCGGGACGCCGATGAGGGTCGCCTCAAAGGCGGCCGACACGGTCCCGGAATAGGTGAGGTCGTCGCCAAGGTTGGTCCCGCGATTGATGCCGCTGCAGACCAGGGCCGGGCGCGTCTCCATGATCTGGTTGACGCCGAGGTAGATGCAATCGGTCGGCGTTCCCTGCACCGCGAAGTGGCGCGGTCCGCGGCGCTCGAAGCGGAGCGGGTGATTGAGCGTCAGGGCATGTCCCTGCCCGCTCTGCTCGCGATCGGGGGCGATGACCCAGACGGAACCGACCGCCGACAGACTCTCCTCGAGCGCCTTCAGCCCGTCGGCGCTGAAGCCGTCGTCGTTGGTGATCAGGATGGCGACCGGGTTCATGTCAGGGCCGCCGGCGGGCGACCGGCCCGGCGTTCGGCGTGGTCCCCGTCCGGGACGGCCGCGCATGGCGCGGCCGCCCCGGAGGCTTCCACGTGGGTGAATGAAAAATGGTCGGGGCGGCTGGATTTGAACCAGTGACCCCTTGCACCCCAAGCAAGTGCGCTACCAGGCTGCGCCACGCCCCGA
>JAYUCR010000190.1:0-1936 GCA_043740165.1 Acidobacteriota bacterium
CCCCGCCACCCTGGACGCGGCGCTGCGCGGCGCCGCCGACGTGTCCCGCCAGCATCCGGTCGTGATCTCCAAGTTCATCGAGGGGGCCAAGGAGCTGGAGGCCGACGCGGTGGCGTCGGACGGCCGCGTTCTCGCCGTCGCCGTGACCGAGCATGTCGAGAACGCCGGCGTGCACTCCGGGGACGCCACGGTCGTCTTTCCCCCGCAGAAGCTCTACCTGGAGACGGTGCGGCGCATCCGCGACATCACCGCCCGGCTGGCGCGGGCGTTGCGCATCACCGGCCCCTTCAACGTGCAGTTCCTGGCCCGGGACAACACCGTCATGGTCATCGAGTGCAATCTGAGAGCGTCGCGCTCGTTCCCGTTCATCTCCAAGGTGGCCGGCGTCGACTTCGTCGACCTGGCGACGCGCGCCATGATGGGCGAGAACCCGCCCCCCGTGCCGGCGTCGCTCCTCGACCTCGACTACGTCGGGGTCAAAGCACCGCAATTCTCCTTCTCGCGCATCCGCGGGGCGGATCCGGCGCTGCGCGTCGAGATGGCGTCGACGGGTGAAGTGGCCTGCCTCGGCCGCGATCTCCCCGAGGCGTTCCTGAAGGCGATCCTCTCGGTCGGGTTCCGGTTGCCGGAGAAGAAACGGGTGCTGCTGTCGATCGGCTCGGAGAAGGACAAGGTCCTTTTCCTGCCCTCGGCGCGCCTGCTTCAGGAGATGGGGTTCGCGATCTGCGCCACGCGGCGCACGGCGCGGTTCCTCAACCGGAACGGGGTGCGGACGATACGCCTGTACAAGATCCACGAGCGCCGCAAGCCGTCGCTCCTCGATCAGATCGTCCCCGACAAGCTCGATCTCATCATCAACATCCCGGTCGGGTACGACCGCAAGGAGCTGACCGATGGCTACATCATCCGCCGGCGCGCCATCGATTTCGGCATCCCGCTGGTGACCAACCTGCAGCTCGCGGAGCTGGTGGTGAAATCTCTGGCGACCAAGAGGTGGGAGGATCTGCACGCCCTGCCGTACGACGCCTACGTCACCGAGGCTCGGGAGCCGGTGCCCGGCGCCCTGCAGGGGCGTCACCCGATGGCGCCGCCGCGGCCCCGATCCGCGCCGCGCGCGCCGGCTCGACCCGCTTTACCCCGTCGCGCGCCTGTCCGTCGCGCTCAGGCGCTCTTGGCCTGAGCCGGCGGATCCACCAGATCGATGATGCCGCGCTCGCGCAGCTTCTTGAGGGCGCGCAGGGCGTCCACCTCGCGCAGCGGGCTGATGCTCATGATCGACCGCAGGTCCCAGGAGCCGTTCACGCGGCTGACCAGGAACACCTCCTCCGGGGTCAAGGTGTCGTTCACCAGCGATTCGAGCGGGCGCTTCAGGACGGGAATCTTTCCCGGCGGCAGGTAGTGGCGGTACGCGCGCTCGACGAAGTACTGCTCGACGGACTGGGTCAGGACGTTCAGCTCCGGGCTCCGTACCCCGAAGGCGCGCGCCCGATCGAGAAGCGTCAGCGCATCTTCGATCTCGCCGCGGTGCAGGCTGGCCTGAGCGGTGGAGATGAGCGCTTCGATCGATTCCGGGGACACCGGCGCCGGGGGAGCCTCGGGCGGCGCCGCCTGGCGCCCGGCCGGGACGACGGGGTGTTCCCGAATCGCCACGAACCCGCGCTGGACCAGGACATAGACCACCTGGCAGACGTTGAACTCGGAGCTGTGGGCCTCCAGGATGATGTCGGCCAGCGTACGCTGCCCGTCGATCAGCGCGTGGATTTTCTTCGGGAAGACCTTCGAGGCGATGTCGGCGGGGAGGGCCCGTTCCGTCCGCGCGAGGATCAGGTGGTTGTGCGGCAGCAGCTCGCGGATCTTGCAGGCCGTGTCGTAACGCCGCACCCCTTCGAGCAGCACCTCCTCGACGTGCACCGAGATCAGTACCTGGTTGCCCGGC
>JAYUCR010000191.1:0-11638 GCA_043740165.1 Acidobacteriota bacterium
TCGACCCCCTGGCCTCGGCGACCTCCGCGCGGCTGGTGGAGACACTGTTCCGCGGCGGCGAGCAGGCCGAGGCCTCCCGGGCCGCGATCCCGGCGTCGACCCGCGCCTACCTCGACGAGCGCGCCTGGGATCCCGGCGTGCGGGATCGTCTCCTGGGCGGCCTCAAGGCGGCCGGCGAGCGTCCGATTGTCACCGGGCGAATCCTTCTCCCCACCCAGGGCCAGGTCATTCTGCGCGACGCGCGAACCGGGCGCGAAACGCCCTCGGCCCTGCCGCTCGGGGAGGCGACCCAGGCCGAAGCGGGCGATCGGGCCCTTCGGGAGATGGCCCGCCGGGGCGCCTCGGCCGACGAGTGCCGCGCGATGGCCCCCCTCCTCGCCGCGATCATCGCCCCAAGCCTGACGGTGAACACGACGCTCACCGAAGCGCGCCGCGACGAGGCGATGGCCCATGTCACGCTGCCCGGCGTCCGGATCGCGAAGGGAACGGTCGTGGTCCGCCGCGGCGATCAGGTGGGGGCACCTGCCGCGCGCCTCCTCCGCGCCCTGGGACGCCAGCGTGCCAGCCGGCTTTCCCTCACGGCGCTTGCCGGCGACCTGCTGTTCCTCGGCCTGCTGTTGTTCTTCCTGCAGCGCTATGTCTTCCTTTACCAGAAGACGTACCGGAGAGAGCGGACGCTCTTCGCGCTGATGGTGGTGGTCGTCGTCGGCGCGCTGTTCCTCGATGCCGGGTTCCTGTGGTTGTTCGATCGCGTCGCCCTGGGGCTGCGCGCCGGGCCGTTCGGCGATCCCTCCCTGTACCAATTCATGGTGCCGCTCGCGACCGGATCGGTGCTGATCACTCTGCTCGTGAATCCGCGCGCGGGCATGGCGTTCGCGCTCTTTTACGCTCCGATGCTGGGCCTCCTCATGGAATGGGATCTGCGGGCCCTTCTTTTCGGGCTGCTGAGCAATCTGGCGGGGATCTACGGCATCACCGTCTACCGGAGACGCGCGGCGCTCCTGCGCGCCGGCCTCCTCCTCGGGGCGATCAACGCCGTCGCGGTCCTGGCCCTGCGGGGCGTCGGTCTCGAGTCCGCCCCGACGGCCCATTTCCCGTTCCAGATGATCTGCGGCTTCGCCGGCGGCATCCTCACGTCGATCCTCGTGTCGTTCCTCCTGCCCCTTCTGGAATCGTCGTTCAACATCCTGACCGACGTCCGGCTGCTCGAGCTGTCGAATCTGGAAAACCCGCTCCTCAGACGGCTGGCGGTCGAATCGCCCGGCTCCTACCACCACAGCGTCATCGTCGGCACGCTGGCCGAGGCCGCCGCCGAGGCGATCGGGGCGAATGCCCTGTTCTGCCGCGTCGCGGCCCTCTACCATGACGCCGGCAAGATGCTCAAGCCGACCTATTTCGTGGAGAACCAGAAGGACGGGGACAACCGCCACGATCGCCTGACGCCGCACCTCAGCGCGCGGGTGATCGCCAGCCATGTGCGGGACGGCATCGACCTGGCCCGCGCGCACGGCGTTCCGCTCGAGATCCTGGACGTGATCCCGCAGCACCACGGGACGCGCCGGATCAACTACTTCTTCCAGAAGGCCCGGCGCGGCGGGCAGCCCGGCGCCGAGGCGGTGCGTGAATCGGATTTTCGTTACCCGGGGCCGCGGCCGCAGACGCGCGAGGCGGCCCTGATCATGCTGGCCGACTCGATCGAGGCCGCGGCACGCAGCCTCGACGATCCGATCCCGGCGCGACTCAAGGGAGTCGTCAACACGATCGTCTCGGACGTGGTCCTGGACGATCAATTCAGCGAGTGCGACCTCAGCTTCAGCGATCTGGAGCGGGCCCGCGCCGCATTCTTCAGGGCGTTGTGCAGCGTTCACCATCATCGCATCGATTACCCCGGCTTCGATTTCGACAAAGTGGTGGAGCGCCCCTTCCGGGCCAGCCCCACCCACGCCGCCGCCGGGAACGATTTCTAGGCCCGCTCGAGGTGCTGGCACCCGGGGCGGTATCGCGGCGCCACAGGGCGTGGTGCGGATCGCTCCTGCGCGCCCTGCGCAAGGCGCTGGGGCAGGAACGTTGCGGCGTGACGCTGCTCCTGGCGGACGACCGCCAGGTCCGGACCCTCAACCGGCGGCACCGCGGCATCGATCGCCCCACCGACGTCCTGTCGTTCGCCGCCGGGGGGGAGCTCGAGCCGGGCGTCCCCCACCTCGGGGAGATCGTCATCTCCCTGCCGCGCGCCCGCCGGCAGGCGGACCGGGCCCGCTGGCCGCTGAAGAGCGAGCTGGCGCTCCTCCTGACGCACGGATTCCTGCACCTGCTCGGCTACGACCACGAAACCGACGACGGCACGATGCGGCGGCGCGAAACGCGCCTGCTGGCTCGGTTGGCCGGCGTCACCCTGACGCGACGCGCCCTGCCGTGGGGCGAGATCCCTCCACGGCCCGAGGGGCGGCGCCGCGCGCGGAGGAAACACCATGAGCGATGATCCCGGACCGGAAAAAGCCTTTCGCTGCGGCTTCGTGGCGCTGATCGGCCGGCCCAACGTCGGCAAGTCGACGCTCACCAATCGCCTGGTAGGGAACAAGGTCTCGATCGTCTCCGAGGTCCCGCAGACGACCCGGTTCCCGGTGCGCGGCGTCCTCCACCGGGGCGGGGCGCAGATCGTGTTCATCGACACGCCGGGGATCCACAAGCCCCGCCACCGGCTGAACGAGGAGATGGTGCGCGCCGCGCTCCAGGTGCTGCACGAGGTGGACATCGTCCTGGTCCTGGTGGACGCGGCCGACGGGTACGGCCCCGGCGATCGCTACGTGTTCGACCGCGTGCGCGAGGCGCGCGCGCGGGCGTGCCTGATCCTGAACAAGATCGACGGGATGCCGAAGGAGCGGCTGCTGCCGCTGATCGAGGAAGCCGCCGCGCTCCAGCTGTTCGAGGAGATCGTCCCGGTCTCCGCCCTGACCGGGGACAACGTCGATCGCCTCGAAGCGATTCTCCTGGAGCGCATCCCCGAGGGGCCGGCGCACTTCCCTCCCGACCACCTGACCGACCTGCCGCTGCGGCTGCAGATCGCGGAGGCCATCCGCGAGCAGATCTTCCTCCGCGCCCGCCAGGAGGTGCCGCACTCCGTCGCCGTCGTGGTGGATGCCATCGACGACACGGGCGCGACGATGCGGGTCGACGCGACGATCCTTGTGGAGCGCGACTCGCAGAAGGGGATCCTGATCGGGGACCAGGGCCGGATGGTGAAGGAGATCGGCACTTCCAGCCGGCATCTTCTCGAAGCGACGCTCGGGAAAAGCATTCATCTGGCGCTGTGGGTGAAGGTGCGCCAGTCGTGGCGCGACGATCCCGATCTGTTGCGCCTGATCGGCCTCGCGGTGCCGTAGGACTTCACCGGGTCCTGGAGTAGAATGGCGCCCGCTTCGGGCGGGAACCATGAAGGACACGACGTTCCTGGTGGAGTCGGTGAAGAAACTCCTCCGCCGGGGAGCCACGACCCACCTCCACAACATGCTCCTGAAGGTTCGCTCCGCGGACCTCGCGGAGGCGTTCAAGTCGCTCGACGAGGGCGAGCGCGCCGCCGCATTCCGGCTGCTCGCCGAAGGCACGGTCACCGCGGCGGCCGGCCTCCTGCTCGAGATCCATCCGACCCTCCGCGCCGACCTGCTGCGCGGCATGGCGCCCGAGGATCTGGCGCGCGTCCTCCACGGCCTGGCCTCGGACGATGCCGCCGGCATCCTCGCGGAATGCCCGCCGGAGGAACGCGATCGGATCCTTTCGCTCATGCAGCACGAAGCCTCCGAGGAGGTCCAGGACCTCCTGGAGTACCCGGACGAGACCGCCGGGCGGATCATGACCACCCGGTACCTGGCGCTCGCCGACGAGACCACGGTGCAGGAAGCGATCGCCGCGGTCCAGAAAGCGCAGGAGGCCGAGATGGTCTTCTACGTCTATGTCGTCGACGATCACGGACGCCTGGAGGGGGTGGTCTCCCTCCGCCGCCTGCTGACGGTCCCCCCGGCGACCCGCCTGCGCGAGATCATGTCGACCGATGTCATCTCGGTGCGCTCCGACACCGACCAGGAGGAAGTGGCGCGCATCGCGTCGCGCTACGACCTCCTCGGCGTCCCAGTGGTCGACGGAGAGCACGTGCTCGTCGGGCTGGTGACCATCGACGATCTCGTGGACGTCCTGCGCGAGGAGGCGACGGAGGACTTTTACAAGCTGGCCGGCACCTCGGACGAGGAACGGCTGATCCGATCGACGCTGCGATCGGCGCGCGTGCGGCTGCCGTGGCTGTTCGCCGCGTTCGGCGGAGGGCTGCTGGCCGCGCTCCTCATCAGGGCCTACACGCCGCTTCTGCGCCAGGCCACCGTGCTGGCCTGTTTCATCCCGGTGGTGCTCGGCATGGGCGGCAACATCGGCACGCAGGCGGCGACCATCATGGTGCGCGGCCTGTCGACCGGCCGCATCTCGCTGGTGCAGGCCGGGACGGTCATCTTCAAGGAGGTCCGGATCGCCTTATTGCTGGGGCTGTTCTACGGCGCCCTGCTCGGCATGGCGGCGTTCCTGCTGGGGGAGATGACCGCCAAGGGCGCGGCCGTGATCGGCGTCGCGCTTCTCGCCTCCATGACCATGGCGGCGCTGTTCGGCTCCATCCTGCCGGTGCTGCTGAAGACCGCCCACATCGATCCCGCGGTGGCCACCAGTCCCTTCGTCACGACCTCGGTCGACCTGCTCGGGCTGCTCGCGTTCTTCGGCCTGGCGGGGCGCCACCTCGTGTCGGGGTGAGGATCCGGGAGGTCGATACTGCCGCACAGGGAGACCGAGGCATTCGTCCTGCGTTCGCACACGCTCGGGGAAGCGGACCGCCTCGTCACCTTCCTGACCAGGACGGCGGGGAAGGTTCGCGGCGTGGCGCGCGGGGCGCGGCGCAGCCGGCGGCGGTTCGGGAGCAATCTCGAGCTGCTCAGCCGGGTCCGCCTCACCTACTTCGAGAAGGAGGGGGTCGATCTGGCGCGTGTCGAATCGGCCGACCTGCTGGAATCGTTCTACAACCTGCAGGCCGATCCGGAACGGGGCGCGGTTCTGGCCTGTTTCGCCGAGGTGGCCGACGCCTTCGCCCGCGAGCAGCAGGAGGACGAGGCGTTCTTCCGCCTCATGCACGTGGTCCTGCAGGCGGTCAAGGGCGGCCTCGACCTCGAATGGGCGGGACGGTATTTCGAGCTCTGGACCTTGAAGCTGCATGGCGTGCTGCCGCCTCTCACCCAGTGCGGACGCTGTGGCGCCGCGATGGGAGAGGGTGGCGGGCAGTATCAGCGCCGCGAGGCGATCGTCACCTGCCGGCGCTGCGGCGGACGCCATTCGGGCGACCCGAAGCTGCCCGCCGCGGCGGTGACGGCCGCCGCGGAGATATTGAAGCGCGCCCCGGCCGCATTGATCGGCCGGCCGGTCGACCTGGCGGCGCTCGCGCCGCTGCGCGCCCTGAGCACGGCGCTGTTTTTCGATCTGACCGAAAAGCGCTTCCGCAGTTACGACGTTTTGGAGCAGCTCCGGCGGGTGACCTGAACATCAAAGGGGATTGACGTGGCGCTCAACTTTCAGCAGCTGATCCTCCGGCTTCAGGATTTCTGGGCCGGCCAGGGGTGCGTCGTGCAGCAGCCGTACGACGTCGAAGTGGGAGCCGGGACGATGCATCCCGACACCTTCTTTCGCGTGCTGGGTCCCGCCCCCTGGCGCGCCGCCTACTGCTCGCCGTCGCGCCGGCCCGTCGACGGGCGGTACGGCCAGAATCCCTTCCGACTGTATCGACACTACCAGTTCCAGGTGATCCTCAAGCCTTCTCCGGCGGACGTGCAGGACATCTATCTCGAATCGCTCGCGGCATTCGGCATCGACCCCGCCGAGCACGACATCCGCTTCGAGGAGGACAACTGGGAATCACCGACGCTCGGGGCGGCCGGCGTGGGCTGGCAGGTGATGATGGACGGGATGGAGATCACGCAGTTCACCTACTTTCAGCAGGCGGGGGGCCTCGATCTCAATCCGATCCCGGCGGAGATCACCTACGGCTCGGAGCGGATCGCGATGTTCCTGAACGGGGTGAACAACGTCTACGACCTGGAATGGAGCCCCGGGGTGAGCTACGGCGACGTCCGGCTGCGCGAGGAGATCGAGTTTTCGCGGCACAACTTCGCCGGCGCCGACGTCGATCTGCTCCTGCGCCTGTTTCAGTCCTACGAGGCGGAGGGGCATCGGCTGCTGGGGTCGGGCCTCGTCCTCCCCGCGTACGATTACGCCCTTCGCTGCTCGCACACCTTCAACCTGCTCGACGCGCGCGGCGCCGTCAGCGTCACCGAGCGCACCGGGTTCATCCAGAAGATCCGGCGCCTGGCCGTCGGCTGCGCCCGGGCGTACCTCGCGTCCCTGGCGCCGGGGGAGAACGCCGCGGCGGCCGGAGGCGGTGGAGCGGCATGACCGCCGGCACGCATCGCCGCGCCTTTCTTCTCGAGATCGGCACGGAGGAGATCCCGGCGCGCATGGCGGGTGGCGCCATCGAGGCGTTGCGGGCCGGGCTCCTCGAGGCCCTGGGGAAAGCCGGGCTCGATCCTTCCGGGGCGCGGGGCTTCGGCACGCCGCGACGGCTGGCGGTCCTGGTCGAGGGGCTTATCGAAAGGCAGCCCGACGAGACGGTGGAGGTCACCGGCCCGCCCGCGGCGGTGGCCTTCGATGCCGCCGGGAGCCCGACGCGCGCCGCGCAGGGGTTCGCGCGCGCCCAGGGGGTCGCGGTCGAGTCGTTGTTGCGCGTGCGCACCCCCAAAGGTGAGTGCGTCGCGGCCCGGCGTGTCGTGGCCGGAAAGAGCGCCTCCGAGGTCCTCGCGGAGCAGGTGCCGGCCGTGGTCGGCGCCCTCTCCTTTCCCAAGACGATGCGATGGGGAACCGGAGAGCATCGGTTCGTCCGCCCGGTGCACTCGGTGGTGGCGCTGCTCGACGACGAGGTGATCCCCCTGTCGATCACCGGCATCGGCGCCGGCCGTGACACGTTCGGCCATCGCGTGGCGGGCGCCCGTCGCATACCCCTGGCGCGCGCCACCGACTACCTCGACGCCCTGCGGTCCCAGGGCGTGCTGGCCGATCCGAACGAGCGGAAGGCCGCCGTCGCGGGACAGCTCGAGGCCGCGGCTCTCCAGGCCGGAGGCCGGATGGCGGCCCCGCCCGGCGCCTCGGTCAAGAACGGCGACCCGGAGCTGCTCGACGAGGTGACGCACCTCGTGGAGTGGCCGGCCGTTCTCACGGGTTCGTTCGAAGCCGCGTTTCTCCAGCTCCCGGCCGAGATCCTCATGACCAGCATGCGGCATCATCAGAAGTACTTCGCGCTGCGCGGGCCCGACGGCGCGCTCCTGAGCCGTTTCCTCTCGGTCGCCAATGTGCGCGCCGACCGGGACGGCGCCATCCGCCGCGGCAATGAGTGGGTGCTGCGGGCCCGCCTTTCGGATGCCCGGTTCTTCTTCGAGGAGGATCGCAAGGGCCCTCTCGAGGCGTTCGGCGCCGGGCTCGATCGGGTCGCGTTCCACGAAAAGCTCGGATCGTACGAGGCCAAGCGGCGGCGCATCGCCCGCCTGGGAGAGAAAATCGCGCCCGCCTTTTCCGCCGCGGGCCGGAGCGTCGACGCCGCCGCGGCGCAACGCGCGGCGCTGCTCTGCAAAAACGACCTGACGACGCAGATGGTCAAGGAATTCCCGGAGCTGGAAGGGATCGTCGGGGGGCTGTACGCCAGGGCCGATCATCTGCCGGATCCCGTGGCCGGCGCCATTGCGGATCACTACCTCCCGCGTTCGCTCGAAGATCCGATCCCCTCGACGGCGGAAGGAGCCGTGGTCTCGCTGGCCGATCGGCTCGACAGCCAGGCCGGCATCTTCCTGCTCGGCCTCGTCCCGACCGGCTCGCGCGATCCTTACGCCCTCAGGCGCTCGGTCCAGGGAGCCTGCCGCATTCTGCTCGAGACCGGTGTCGGCCTTTCGCTCCAGACGACCCTCCTCGAGGCGCTGCGCGGCTACGACCGGTCCCGGATCGAAGGCGCGGTCCCGGAGGAGGAGGCGCTGGGCGCCCTCCTGCAGTTTTACGCCGGGCGCCAGGAGTATCTCGGCACCGAAGCCGGGGTGCGGGCCGATTCCGCCCGCGCCGCGCTGGCGGCCTCCTCCGACGATCCGTCCGACGCCCGGGCCCGGATGACGGCCCTCGATACGGTGCGCAACACCCCGGGCTTCGATGACCTGGCGGTGAGCCACAAACGGATTAAGAACATCCTGAAGGACCGGAGCGAGACGATGCCGTTCCATCCGGATCGGCTGCACGACGAAGCCGAGCGGGTCCTCGGGGGCCGTCTCGAGGCGGCCCGCCCCGAGATCGAGTCGGCGCGGCGCCGTCGCGATCCCGGCGCGGCGCTGCGATCCATCGCGGCGCTGCGCGATCCCCTCGATCGCTTCTTCCAGGAGGTCATGGTTCTCGCCGAGGACAGGAGCCTGCGCGACAACCGCGTGGCGCTCCTGCAGCAGATAGCCGCCCTGTTCATGGCGGTGGCCGATTTCTCCGAGCTCGGCGCTTCACCGGCGGCGGCACACAAGGAGGTGTGATGGGACGCAAGATGGTTTACTACTTCGGAGGCGGCCGGGCCGAGGGCACCGGCACGATGAAGGCGTTGCTGGGCGGCAAGGGGGCCGGCCTGATGGAAATGACGCGCCTCGGCCTGCCGGTGCCCGCCGGCTTCGTCATCACGACCGAGGCCTGCGCGCTCTACCTCTCGCAGGGGCGGAAGGCGCTCAAGCGCTTCGAGGCGGAGACCGGGAGGCACCTGGCGCGCCTGGAAACGACGGCCGGAAAGCGCCTCGGCGATCCGCACGACCCGCTCCTGGTCTCGGTCCGTTCGGGCGCGGCGCGCTCGATGCCCGGGATGATGGAAACGATTCTGAACCTCGGCCTCAACGATCGGACCGTGGAGGGACTCGCCACCCGGACCGCCGATCCGCGTTTCGCCTTCGACGCCTACCGGCGGTTCCTCGGGATGTACACCTCCGTGGTGTTCGAGGTGCCGCGGGAGCCGATCGAGCGGCTGCTGCGGGGCGTCAAGGAGAAGCTGGGCGTGAAGCTGGACACCGAGGTGCCGGCCGAGGCCCTGCGCGATCTGTGCGCTTCTCTCAAGCAGCTGGCGCGCGAGAAGACCGGCCGCCCTTTCCCCCAGGATCCGATGCAGCAGCTCTGGGGGGCCATCGAGGCGGTGTTCCGATCCTGGAACGCCGACAAGGCGGTCACCTACCGGCGGGTGGAGAAGATCTCCGGCCTGGCGGGGACCGCGGTGAACGTGGTGCAGATGGTGTTCGGGAACCGCGGCGAGACCTCCGGCACCGGGGTGGCCTTCACCCGCGACCCGAACAGCGGCGAGAGGCTCTTCTACGGCGACGTGCTGATGAATGCCCAGGGCGAGGACGTGGTGGCCGGCATCCGGACGCCGATGACGCTCCTGGAGCTGCGCCGGATCATGCCGAAGGTCTATCGCCAGCTCGAGCAGGTGCGCCGGCGCCTGGAAACCCATTACGGCGACATGCAGGACATCGAGTTCACCATCGAGGACGGCCATCTCTTCATTCTGCAGACCCGATCCGGGAAGCGCTCGCCGCGCGCCGCCTTCCGGATGGCGGCCGACATGCAGCGCGAGGGGCTGATCACGCGGGAGGAGGCGGTCCGCCGGATCACGCCGGAGGACGTCGAGCGGCTTTTCTATCCGGTGATCGATCCGAAGATCGGCGCCTCCGACCTGAAGGCGCGGCGCCTGGCGGCTGGCATCGGCGCCGTGCCGGGAGCCGCCACCGGGGCCCTGGCCTTCACGGCGGCCGAGGCGGAGGCGCGCGCCAAGGCGGGCGAGCGCGTCATCCTGGTGCGACATGAGACCTCGCCCGAGGACGTCGGCGGGATGCATGCGGCTCAAGGGATTCTCACCGCCACGGGCGGCAAGACCTCGCACGCCGCCGTCGTGGCGCGCGGCTGGGGCAAGACCTGCATCGTCGGGTGCGACGCGATCCATCCGGACGTCGGGAGCCGCACACTGGGCATCGGCGGCCGGACTCTGGGGGTCAAGGATGTCGTGACCCTGGACGGCACGACGGGGACGGTGTACTCGGGGGAGATCGCCCTCATCCAGCCGCAGCTGCCCCCCGCCTACCATCGGATCATGAAATGGGCCGATCAACTGCGTCGCCTGCGCGTGCGGGCCAATGTCGATACGCCCTATGACGCGAAGAAGGCGGTCGAGATGGGGGCCGAGGGGATCGGCCTGTGCCGCACCGAGCACATGTTCTTCGACACCGAGGAGCGCCGCACCGCCATCCAGGAGATGATCCTGGCCGGCGACCGCCCGGCGCGCGAGCGCGCGCTGCAGCGGATCCTGCCTCTGCAGCGCAAGGATTTCGAAGGGATCTTCGAGGCGATGGCCGGCCGACCGGTCACCATCCGTCTGCTCGATCCGCCGCTGCACGAGTTCCTGCCGCACGATGGCCCCGGCCAGCAGGCCCTGGCGGGGCATCTCGGGATGCCCCTGGAGCGCGTCGTGCAGCGCATCGAGCAGCTCGCCGAGTCGAACCCGATGCTCGGGCACCGGGGCTGCCGGCTGGCGCTGACCTACCCCGAGATCCTCGACATGCAGGTGCGCGCGATCATGGAGGCGGCGGTGGCGGTGCGGAAGCGCCGCGGGCGGCCTCGTCCCGAGATCATGCACCCCCTCACCATGGACCCGCGCGAGATGGCGATTCTCGTGGAGCGGACGCGGGCCGTCGCCGACGAGGTGCTGCGAGCGGCGCGGGTGCGCGTGCCCTACCTCGTCGGCACCATGATCGAGGTGCCGCGGGCGGCGCTGCTGGCCGACCGCATGGCCCGGGAGGTCGAGTTCTTCTCCTTCGGGACCAACGACCTGACGCAGATGACGATGGCGCTGTCGCGCGACGACTCGGGCCGGTTCCTTCCGCTGTACGTCGGGCAGGAGGCGCTCGGCGTCTTCGACGAGGACCCGTTCCAGAGCCTCGATCGGGACGGCGTGGGGATGCTGGTGCGGCTGGCGATCGAGCGCGGGCGGCAGGCGCATCCGGGGCTGAAGATCGGCGTGTGCGGCGAGCATGGCGGCGAGGCCCGGTCGGTGCATTTCTTCCATGCCGCCGGGCTCGACTACGTCAGCTGCTCGCCGTACCGGCTTCCCATCGCCCGCCTGGCGGCGGCGCACGCGGTGCTGGAGGAGCGCCTCACGCGGCGCGCCGCCCGGTCCGCCTCCGCGGGGAAACATGCACATCGGCATCCTGTCGCGTAAGCGAACGCTCTACTCCACCCGGCGGCTCATGGATGCCGCCACCGTTCTCGGGCACGAGACGACGGTCCTCGATCCGCTGCAGTGCTCCCTGGTGCTCGAACGGGGGCTGCCGCAGATCACGTACCGGGGCCTGGAGGGCCACCTCCCGGCCATCGATGTCGTCCTGCCGCGCATTGGCGCGTCGGTCACCGAGCCGGGCCTGGCGGTCGTCAATCAATTCGACATGATGGGCATGCCGCTGGTGAACAATTCGCAGCCGATCGCCCGCTCCCGCGACAAGCTGCGCACCCTCCA
>JAYUCR010000192.1:0-29702 GCA_043740165.1 Acidobacteriota bacterium
TCGATGCCGAAGGCGTCCTGGAGCGGCTTGTCGATGTTGTTGGTCAGCAGGCTCTTGCGGAATTCGGCGATGAAGGTGCGCAGCCCCTCCTGCCCGTACTTCTCCTCGATGAACGAGAAGGCGGCGTGGCCGAAGCGGTAGGTGAGGAAGGTCGCCCCCTGCACGCGGTGGATCGGCGGGATGAGGCCGTAGATCACCGCGTCGCGGATGATCATCTTGTCGATCGACGACTCGTCCTCCGCGAGGTAGCTGGCCATGCCCTCCATCACCCAGCCGGGGGTGTTGGCGCGGAAGGCGCGCGACACCGACTCCTGGAACAGGATGCTGAACTGGAAGACGTGCGTCAGCTCGTGGCCGAACAGGGTGTATAGCTCGTCGGGCGGCAGGTCGATCGGGACCACCATGCGATCGGCGAGCGGCTCGGAGAAGGCCGCGACGTACTCCGGGATGAAGCCGAGCGCGATGTTGGTCTGCTCGAACTCCATGTGCGTGCGGTAGATGATGAGGTTGATCCGGAACTTGATTTCATGGTCGAGGATCTGCGACAGGCGCGTGTACTGCGACTCGGCGTAGGAGACGACCTGCTGGAGCATCGCCTCCTCTTCCGGGTAGTAGTAGACGTCGAAGTGGGGGGACTTGTAGATCTTCCACCTGAAGTCCTGGTAGACGATCTTGTTCTTGCCGAAGGCGAACAACGGGGCCGGCACGAGCGGGAGGAGGCCGGCCAGGACCATGGCCACCAGCGCCCGAACGATAAATCGCCGCACATGCACCTCCGGACTACTCGGTGAACAGGTTGCGCTGCACCTGGCGCTGCCGCGGCGACACGATGCCCCGGACGTCGTCCGCCATGTGGTCGTAAAGATCGAACATTGCCGACAGGCGGTCGCTCCCCATTCCGCTTGCGGTGTCCTCGCCGTTGAAGTGATCCTCGTACAGGAGCTCTCCGGTGCCGCCCGCCAGGAAGAACAGGTGCAGATCGAGGGAGAATGCCTCGCGCTCGACGAAGCGGGTGCGGCGGACGCGCTGCCCGGTGACCGGCGAGATCTCGTCCACCTGCACGTAGCCCGACCGGTCGGCGATGCGGAACGACGTCTGGCCGGCGATCACGAGATCGGCCTCGAACTGCTCCGCCAGGCGCCTCCAGAAGCCGGTGTTCGCCAGCAGCTCCTGGAACGGCTGCTCCGGCAGCGAGGGGGGCTCGACGTCGAGCACGTCGAGCCGCGCCTTCTGGCGCAGATCGCGGCGCAGGACGTTGACCAGCTCCTTGCTGAGGTCGAACTCCGGCGCCTCCTGGTCGACGACGAAGCGCGTCACCAGGATGCGGTGCACGCCGGTCATGTCGATCCGTTCCTTGCTCGGGATCGTGAGGGTCACCTTGATGACGTCGTTCTTCGCGAGCAGCGGCGCGCCGCAGGCGAGCAGGGCGATCAGGCAGGCGGGAAGGACGCGGGATCTAGGAATGTTCGGCGGGAGGCGCGGGTGTGGTAGCGCCCTCCCCTCCTTTGAAGGTCGGGTGAAGCTGCAGGAACGACTCCTGGTTGTCCTTGATGGCGCGGTTGTCCGGCGCGAGCCGCAGCGCCTCGCGGTATTCGCGATCGGCATCCTCGAAACGTCCGACGCTTTCGTACGCGACGGCGAGGTTGTTCCGGAGCCGGGCGTTCGCGGCGTCGTCCTTCACGGCGCGCTCGAACCGGAACAGAGCCTCGCGCCACAACCCCTGGCGCGCCGCCTCGACGCCGAACTGCATGAGCTGGCGAGGCGACTGGGCGAACACGTTCGCCGCCAGCAGGGTCAGCCCCAGCAGCCAGAGGACAGAGCGGGATCGAGGATTCCTGTGCATGACGCCCTGCCCCGGGGCCCCTCGCGTCACGCGCCGCCGGGGTAGGAAGAAGGGCGCGAGTATAGCCCACGTCTATCGGCCCTTTCAACGAAACGAAGCGCGGTTGACATGCCGCGCCGCGCCAGTAGATTATGCTGTGCCTGCCAGTGCGGCGGGGAACCGGAGCCATACGTGACACGGATCAGCAAGGATTGCTTCGGGACCGTCATTTCCACACTCAACAAGATGAAAGAGTGTGTGAAATGCGAATTGCTCGCCGAGTGCCGCTCGATCAACTGGGCGGCGTCGACCGGGCAGGCCGGTCCCGTGGTCACGCGTCGCCCCGATCCGGGCCGGCAGGAGGGCGGCGACGGCACTGGTGTCGCGGGCACCCCGGGCGCCGACGCTCCTGCCTGACGAGCGGGGCCCATGAGGCGGCTCAAGGGATATAGAGCCGCCGGGGCGCCTGGATCTGGAGACCGGCGCCGCGCACTCTCACTTCCACCGGACGCCAGCCGGCGCGTTCGGGCTCAGGCGGCAGGTAGCTGAGCAAGTACCTATCCCGAAGACACTCCACGGCAGCCTGAAGGGCCTTGTCGACGGCTTGGGAATCGGCGGCGTGGATCAGGCTGCCCCCGCTGGCTTCGACTTCGGGCCGCAGGCGCGCCGCCAGGGGGCCGATCGCCTCCCCCCCGGCCACGACCACGTAGAGGGCGGCTCGAGCGGCATGCAGGGCGGCGAGCGCCCCGTCGAGCGCGTCGGGGGCGGGGGGAGGCAGCGGCGGCTTGCGTGCGATGGCTGCGGGAGCGGCCGCCGCAGCGGCTGTCGCCTCCGTGGCGCCGCCTTCCGCCGCGACCGGCTCCGCCGGGGCGCCCGGGAGGAGGAGCAGAAGGGAATGCGGCCCGCGCCGCGGTGTCAGCGCGGCCGCCGCGGCGCTCAACCGCGCCGCGAGCGTATCGGCCGAGAATGTCGTCGCGGGCAGGGAGCGCAGGCGCTCGGCCGTCGCGGGCAGGTCGTACGAGAATGGGGCGCCGTCGAGAACCGACACCGCCAGGTGCCGCGGCAGCTCCCCCGCCAGCCGTGCCGTCCGAATGGCGACCGTCCCCGGAGCGATGGCCTCGGGGGCGCCGGGCACGATGACGAGCGAGCCGGGAGCCTCGCGGCTCTCGATGTGCACGATCGGCTGGGGGCGTCCCTCTTCGAGAAGCGTGAAATCGCTGACCGAAAGCCGGTCCACCGGGTGTCCTGATCCGTCGCGCACCAGGACCGCCAGCGTCTCGACGCGCCCCACGGCGCCCTCGCCGACATCTCCGGAGCGGCTGATGAGGGACACCTTCGCCCTCCGCCCGAGGCGGGTGAGAGCGCGGACTTCGATGGTGTGGCGCCGGATGTCGTCTCCGAAGTCGGCATCGAACGCATAGGGGGCGGAGCGGTCGGTGGAAACGAGTCGTCCGTCGATGAAGAAATCGACCTGCTGGATCGCATCGCCGCGGGGGATAATCGGGTCGATCCGGATCGCCTGGCGGCCGACGAGATAGGCCTCGGTCGGGCTGATGAGCAGGATGGAGAAGCCTTGATCGTCGCCGCTGCGCTGGAGATCGGCGGCGACGGTGCCCGTCCCGGCAACCAGAAGCGCGAGGACGAGCAGGACGCCACCGGCTGACACGGCTCGGATCAAGGGCTCTCCATGAGGGAGCCGGCTGCGGGGCCGGCGGGGTGAAGATAAGGATCGCGCGCGGGCGCGTCAAGCCGGGCGCGGGTGGCGCGGGCGGTGAGCGTCGGGCCTGGGGATCGGGCGGGGCGACGGACGCATGGCATGAGCGACGAGGGGACGGCTGGAGAGGCACGGCGGATCGCACCAGTGCGCCGGCTGAACGGGCGCGTCACGGCGCCGCCATCCAAGAGCGTGACCCAGAGGGCGCTCATCGCCGCCTCACTGGCGCGCGGTGTCTCGCGGCTGCGCCGGCCGCTTCTGGCCGACGACGCGCAGCAGATGATGGCGGCCCTCAACGCCGTCGGCGTCGCCGTGAGCCGGCGCGATGCTGGCGGCGAGGTGGTGCTCGAGGTGGACGGCAACCCCGGGGCGCGGCCCGCCGGTTGCCCGACCCTGAACGTCGGCAACGCCGGAACGGCGATGCGGTTCCTCGCCGCGCGGCTGGCGCTGGGTGACGCACCCTGCATTCTCGATGGCGATCCGCGCATGCGGCAGCGGCCGATCGAGGATCTCCTGGCGGCCCTGCGCCAGCTGGGGGGAGCGGCCGAGGCGCTGCATGGCGACGGCTGCCCGCCGGTGCGCATCGGCGGCCGCCCGCTCCGCGGCGGGCGGGCGCGGTTGTCGGGAGCGCGCAGCAGCCAATACCTGTCGGCCCTGCTGCTTGCGGGCCCGGGCATGGCCGATGGGGTCGACATCGAGATCGAGGGGGATCTGGTTTCGCGCCCCTATGTCGATCTGACCCTCGACACGATGCGCCGCTTCGGTGTGCAGGCCACCCCGGGTCCGCCGTCGGCCGCGGTACGCCGCTTCACGGTGCCCGCGGGGCAGTGCTACCGGCCGACGGACCTCCTCGTCGAAGGGGACTATTCCTCGGCGTCGTACTTTTTCGCCGCCGCGGCGATCGTCCCCGGCCGGGTCGAGGTGTCCGGGCTCGATCCCCGGTCGCTCCAGGGCGATGCTCTCTTTCTCGATCTGCTCCAGGCGATGGGGTGCCGGGTGGAGCGGCGGTCCGACTCCATAGCCGTAGAAGGCCCCGAACGCCTGCAGGCGCCGGGTGTGGTCGATCTGGCGGGGATGCCGGACCTGGCGCCGACGCTGGCCGTCGTGGCGCTGTTCGCCGATGGAGAGACGGAGATCCGCGGCGTCCCGCATCTGAGGCTGAAGGAGAGCGATCGGATCGCCGTGCTGTGCGAAGCCATCGCACTCCTGGGCGGCGATGCCAGGGCGACCGGCGACGGCCTGGTCATCCGAACGCGTCGCCTCAAGGGAGCCCTTATCAATCCCCACGGCGATCACCGGATGGCGATGGCGTTCGCCGTCGCCGGCCTCCGGGTCCCCGATCTGACCATCTCCAACCCGGACTGCGTCTCCAAGTCGTATCCGGCGTTCTGGGACGACTTCGAGCGCCTGGCCTCCGGACAATAAAAAACCCCCGCGGGGGATACCCGCGGGGGTTGGTGGATCCGGAATCGATTCGACTTAGAAGCGCAGCCGGATCTGCCCGTAGAGCCGCTGTACGCTGTCGCTGCCGGTGGGCGAGAACGGGCCCGCCCCGGCATTGTCCTTGAGGGCTTTCCCCGCGCTCAACTCCGAGTACGAAGCCTCGAAGCTGACATTCTTGCTGAAGTTGAAGCCGTACCAGAGATCCCATGCCGTCCCGAGCGCATCCTCGTTCTGGACCGCCGCGGTCGGGTCGACGTCGGCGGCCCGGTCGAGCGTGTAGTTCCAGAAAGCCACGCCGAGCTCGTGCCGGTCGTTGTAGAAGCCGTTATAGCCGACAGAGAACGCCTGGATGCCGCTGCCGCATCCTTCGGTTGCAGTGCAGATGCCGAGGTTGCCGCTGGCGATGCCGCTCGGGTTGCCGTTGAGCCGGAACCAGTCGCCGTGGCCAAGACGGTTGTGGCGATCGCCGAACATCTCCATGTAGCCTTCGTTCTTGTCGGAGGTGCCAGCATCGTCGCCCGACGCCATCTCGAATCGGCCATAGAACCGGTGCACGTTCTTGGCCTGCTTCATGTTGAATCCGAACCAGCCCTCGACCACCATGCCGGAGGCATTGACATCTTCGGTGGCGGGCGGACCGAGAACCGACGCGGTCGACGCGTTGCCGAACTGCTGGGCGACTTCGGCATTCCAGTAGAACGAATTCTTGGTGCGGTCGTCATGAGCATAGCGTGCGCCGATCGTGTCGACGCGCGCGCCAACGCCGCGGTCGTCCAGGTTCATCAGGTAGACGTCCACGATCTGGTTCTTCTTGAAGGTCCAGGTGAGGTATCCGCCCCAGAATTCCCTGTTGTTCACGTCAGCAGCGTTGCCGGCCCAGTCGATCTGGTCCGGGGTGAGGTCCCCCGTGCCGGAGAATCCTAACGAATTGTCCTGGAAAGAACGCGTCCACCAGGCCATCACGTCGAAGTTTTTCAGGTCCCAGGTGCCGACGGCCCCGTCGTGCGAGATGCCGCCGTAGAAATCCTCGTCGCCCAGCATCAACTCGTTTCCGGCCACGATCTCCTGGCGCCCGAGTTTCAAGCTGAAGCTCTTGCTCCAGAGATGGCTGAGGGTGATGTTCCCCTGGTACATCTTGGTGTCGGAGGAGAAATCGCCCGCGCGACGCGGACCGCTGAAGTCATCGCCCCATGAGCCGGTGTTCTGGAATTCGATCCAGGCCGACACGTTCTTCGTGAAATGACCCTCGGCGGCGATGCGCACGCGGTACGGGAAGAACAGCGCGCCGTCGTCGAAGCCGGGCTCGGTCGCGGTCGGATTCTGCGAGTCGTGCAGGTCATCGACATTGTTGTCGTATTCGGCACGCGAACGAACCTCCCCGTGGATGGTGAACGGCTTCTCGTCCTCGGCGAAGGCCTGCGGCGGCGCCATGAACGCCACCATTCCCGCCAGCAGAAGCGCTGCGAAGATGTACTTCTTCATTCCGTGGTCTCCTTTGAAAAAGGTTGAGATTGAGGATGCGAGGCAATTCAACCGACCTACCCCCCGATAAACTTTCGTGACAGTTGGCGACAGAGGTGAACAGACATAGAGACTAAAGCCGTGGGCTACACTGCAAGGAGGCTGCCACGACTCCGAATCGTTCCAGGCTATCGGCTCAATCGCTTTGGTGGTAATGAGATGAGTGCGGCGGGCAGGTCTTGGACGAGGAGCGAAAAGCCCCATGGCGGCATCCAAAGTTCCGGATATTGGATGCCTATCCAACATTCCGGACGGAACGACTGCCTCGGAACGCAGGTCTATTTGGCGCTCGTCGCCAGTTTGACTGAGGTGAATGAAATCACTATATATAGCCCGCGTTCACCGGCCGAACCTGCCGGCCTGCCGAAGGATCCGATCGTGCCTCAGATCGTGTCGAGGGAGAGAGGTAACGACTTTTGTCGCATTCTGAGCCTAGCCGGCTGTCTCATCCTGCTCACCGCTTGCGGAGAAAGCCGGACTACTTCCTCAGGAGCAGCCGGGAAGGCCGGAGATCGGGCGATACTTACCCCCGACGCCCGAACTCAAGTTGCGACGAACTGGATCGACGCCACTGTTCCGGCCGGCACGGAGGTTTCACTGGAGCTCATCTCGCACCTGGACTCCGAGACAACAACGGCGGGGTCGTTGTTCCAAGCGCGGGTTTCGGCGGCAATCCAGGCGGGGGGGATCGAGATTGTTCCGGTCGGTTCCGTCGTGGAGGGGATCGTCAAGGAAGCGGAGCCTGCCGGCCGTGGTGGGCCGGAGGGCGGCGCATTAACCCTGGGCGTGCGGGTATTGCACACGCCGCTCGGGACCGGCGGGACGATCGTCGCGCTGCTGACCTCCGTCCGGCAGCAAGCGGGGGGGCTCATTCCGATCAAACCGGGCGGCACGGCGGCCGAAAGCATACGTCTGTCGGCCGGTGCGGCGCATCGAAACCTGGCACTCGAACCCGGAACCAGCATGACGATGGTTCTGGGGAAGGCGCTCGACATCAAAGTCAAACAGCAATCATAAGGAGGATCCTGATGCCTCGAAACACGATGTTTCTATTGATCCTGGCGTTTGCTCTCGCCGCCGTGCCGATGGCCGGATGTTCCGGCCAGCAGCCCGCTCAGCCGCCAACCCAGGTCGCAGAGCAGGCGCCCCCTCCGCCGCCCGCGGCGGAAGCGCCGGCGCCAGCTCCGGCGCCGGCAGCTCCGGCGCAGACGCCCGCTCCGCGGACCGCTCCACGGCCGACCAACCATGCCTCCGCCATTCCCGAGGAACGCGTCATGGCCCCTGTCCCGGCCGCGCCGCAGACGGTGACCCTCACAATTCCGGCCGGGACTCCCATGGCGCTCGGGTTCAGCGGCGGGATCACCTCGGAGACGGCGATGCCCGGTGACGCGGTCGTGGGCACGCTCAAGGAGGCGATTGCGGTCGGCGATCGGATCGTTTTTCCGGCCGGCAGCGAGGTTCACGGCACCATCACAGACGTGAAGTCGGCGAGCAAGGGGTTCAAGGAGACCGGCGGGGCGCTCACCATTCAGTTCGGATCGATCGTGGCGCCGAACGGTCACAAAGCGATCATCGCCGCCGGCTTCACGAAGGTGGCGGAGGGAAGCGCCGCGAAGAAGGGAGCGATCATCGGCGGCAGCGCCGTCGGGGGTGCGCTTCTCGGCAAGGTCCTGGGGAAGTCCACCGCGGGGGGTGCCGTGGTCGGTGCCGCCGTTGGAACGGCGGTAGCCGGGACGACCAAGGGACGCGAGGCGGTGGTCAAGCCGGAAGATGTCGTCCAGGTCGCGCTGGAGCAGAGCGCCAAGGTGACCCTCCCGCGCTGAAGCGAAAATAAGCGAGCCCGGCGCACCAGCCCGAGGTCAGTCGGGCCAGCGTGCGCCGGGCTCCATGCCCGCCGCGAGGCCGGGGCTACTTCGACTTTTCGCCCAGGTGGACATCCACCGGGCACGGCATCGACTGCACCGTTCCCTGGCCGTCGTCCACGTTCAGATTCATCATGAAGTGGGCGTTTCCAACCGCTCCGGCGCCGGTCTTCTTCAGCGCGTCGAAGACGAACGTCAACTCCAGGCCGCTGGCCGTCCGGCGCCCGGCGACCATGTGCCCGCTGACGCCGCCGGGTGTGAAGCCGGCGTCGCGCAGCCCGAAGCTCAGCACCGGGCCGCACGGGCCGCTGCACGCGTAATTGATGACGAAGGTGACCGGGGCGCCGGTCACGTAGTTCTTCACGTTGAACCCGCAGTCATAGGTCATGCTGTTCGTTCCGACCGTCTCACTGCACGACGACTCACGCACCGTCTGCGCCGCGGCCGGCGAGGCACCGACGCCGGCTGCCAGAATCATCGCCGCCGCCATCAACGAAACCGTCGAACCCTTCATCTCTCACCTCCGGGGGCGCCGCTTCGCGAATCGCCCGCCGCCAGGGGTTCAAGCAACACCGATACCATGTCAGTCCGTTGAATCGCGACGTTGTGATCGGTGCCAACTCCTGTACGGCCTGCGCGCCACCGCCACCGTGTTGGCCTTGTCTGACGCAGCTTTGGACAGATGACGTCTTCGAGCCGTCAGGGAATGGCAGAAACCACCGACGCGCGGTGTCAGATGACGGTGGATGTCAGCGTGCGAGCAAAGTTTGAAACGCGGGCCGATCGCGCAGGTAGGAAAAGTCGGGCTCGGCGGCCGCCTGCTCGACCGGGAGGTAGCCGTTGGTGCGGGCGCGGTCGAGAAACAGCAGGCTGGCCTCGGCATCGCGGGCCAGGGCGAACGCGCGCGCCATGCGGTAGTGCACGGCCCCCAGGGGACTCGCGGCCACCTGATCCGCAGCGTCGGAGAGCGCCTGTCCCGGCGAGGAATCGGATGCGACGCGGCGCCGGCCTCCGGAGGAGGCGGTGCGGGCGAGGAGGAGCGCCGTGTCGGATATCTCGACGGGGTCCTCGTGCGGGTCGGAGCGGTGGAGGGAAGCCTCCAGGACCTCGACCGCCTCCCGGTCGAGGCCACGCTCGATCTGGAGGGCGGCGAGGTGCCGGGCCAGGCGCGTCGGCGCCATCGGGCGAACGGTGGCCGCCCGCAGCAACTCCTCGGCGCGAGGTTTCCGGCCGCGGTCCTCGAAATAGCGCGCCAGGTCCTCGTAGGCCAGGAACAGCACCTCGCGCCCGCGCGCCGGGCCGTCGTAGTCGGCCGGCACCCGATCGAGGATTGAAGTCAGGAAGTACTCCGCCTCGGCGGGCCGGTCCAGCTTCAGAAGCGCGTACCCCTTGCCATAAAGGCTCAGGAGGGTCGGAAGGGCGCCGTTGGAGGGCAGTTCGATTCGGCCATACAGATCGAGGGCGGCTTCGTAATCCCGCGCGGCCACCCGGGCCGCGGCGGCTCCCTGGAGGGCCCGGGTGCGTGCAAAGTCGAAACCCTTGAGGATGAGGTCGTAGGCCATGTAGGCATCGCTCAGCCGCTCCGATTTCTGCAGCGTGGCGGCACCGGCGAGCTGCGGCAACGCCGATTCGTGATCGAGGTCGGCCGCCTGACCGCACAGCTCCATCGCCGCGCGGTACTCACCGATGTCGCGCAGGACCTCCGCCAGCGCCACCAGCACGCGCGGACGGTCGGGCGCCAGGGCGGCGGCGCGCCGGCAGGCCTGGAGGGCCGGGTCCAGATCGTGCCGCTGGCGCTGCACGATGCACAAAGCGAGCTGCGACTCCACGTTGTCGCCGGCGAGCGCGACGGCGCGGTGGGCGGACTCGAGGGCAGGCGTCAGGCGGTCGGACGCCGCGAGCGCCAGCGCCAGCGTGGCCTGGACGACGGCCTCCTCGGGTGCGAGCGCCATCGCCTGGCGTGCCTCCTTCTCCGCCGTCACGAGGCGCGCGGCGGAGTCGTCGATGCCGAGGGTGAACTGGTAGAGGGAAGAGCGTGCCAGGCCGACGTGCGCCGGGACGTTCGCGGGGTCGACGCGCAGCACCTTGCGCAGCAATCGCTCCCCCTCGGCCTGATCCTCCGGGCGTGGCCGATCCAGCATCGCCAGGCCTCGAGCCAGGTACGCCTCCGTCGACGGATGGCTCTCTTCGCGCCGCACCCCTGCCGGCTCGGGGTCGGCGGCCGGGAGAGCGATGGAAGCGAAGGCTGGTAAGGCGAAAACCGCGAAGAGCAGGAGGGGTAACGCGATTGGGAAGCGCGCTCTCAGGCTTCGGTCGGAGCGAATCGCTCCATGAGGTCGCGAAAGCGGGCGCGCAGCCGGCCCACCATGACGTTGATCGCGTGATCGCGGGCCAGGAAAGGAAACGTCGGTTCCGATCGCCGATCGTAGCGCTCGAGCTCCTCGAGAATGCGACGGTGCTTGGGGCGCAGGATCAGTCCGCGTTTGAAGGCCGCGAACGCCGGCCCGCGGCGCCGGTGGCGCAGGTAGACCACGCCGAGATTGCAGAACAGGTCGGCGTCGAAAAAATCCCGGTTCGCGGCCTGCTCGCAAAGCTTCAGCCCTTCGTCCGATCGCACCTGGCTCAGATTGAGCGTCAAGCCGAGGAAGGAGAGGGCCTTCATGCTGTTGTTCTTGGACCCCTCCTGCTTTTCCATGTCGAGCGACAGCTGGAAGTAGGAGGCTGCTTCCTGGTAGGTCTTGCGCTCCAGGCAGGCGAGCCCTCGCTTGAAGGATTCTTCCGCACTGGTGGGGGGACTGATGGCCGGCATGATCCCTCGCGGATGGCGGACAAGCGTACCCGGACATGGCCCCAATATAGTTCGGTTGACAGGGCTGTCAACCCGCGAAGGGACGCAAAAGGCCACCCGGCGGCCGTTTGGCCGGGGTGGGGTTACTCTTCCTCGCTGCCCCAGCCCATTCCGTAGGTCGGGGCGTATCCGGGTCCGGCGGGTCGGTCGGCTTCCGGGGTCCCCGGCGAGCTCGTCTCGGGCCCCACCGGGCTCGGTTTCGGAGCTGCCGGCTTCGGGATCGTGACCCTGGAGGGACGGCTCGGGCGGATCGCGGCCTTGGGGGCCGGCTTGCGCGCCGCCATCTTCTTCTTTGCCGGCTTCTTCGCGGCCGCTCTTGCGGTCTTGCCCTTCCCGCCCGACGTCCGACGGGCCGCTTTCTTGCGGTTCGGGGTTGTGCGCTTCGCTTTCTTCTTGGCCACGGTCTTACCCCCCCTGAGCGTGTCGCGCGTTCGTGTCTTCCGGGAACGCGAGTTAATTCATCACAAGGCGTCGGCTATGTCAAGACACGCTCCCGCGCCGGACCGAGCGGGGCGGTGGCGCGGAGCGACGGAACAGCAGCGGATCGTCGGTCATTATGCCGTCCACCTCCAGGCCGGCGAGACGCTCGATGACCTCCCGATCGTTCACCGGCCAGACCATGACGCGCAGGCTCATCCGCCGGGCCATCCGGATGCGGCGCGCGGAGGCCAGGCGCAGGTGCGGGTGAAGGGAGTACAACTCCAGGGCGCGATGAGCCGCTCGCAGTCCGGCCGCGCTGCGCGACACGAGCAGCCCCAGGCGGGCCCGCGGCATGGCGGCGCGAGCCGCCCGCAGGGCCTCCATCGAGAACGACGACAGCACCAGAAGCTCGGGGAAGCGGGCGCGCTCCAGCGCCCGGGCCACCGCGCGCGCCAGGCGGTCGGCGCCGGCGCGCTCGTCACGGCGCCGGGCCGCGCTGCCGCCGCCCCGGCCGCGAGGCAGCTTCAACTCGATGTTCATGCCGCAGCGGCCGCGGGCGCAATCGAGGGCCTGCTCCAAGGTCGGCACGCGCTCGCGACGGAAGCGCGGCGCGAACCAGGATCCGGCGTCGAGACGCTGCAGTGCCGCGAGCGCCACCGCCGCCACCGGACCGCGCCCGTCGGTAGTGCGATCGAGGGTTTCGTCATGCAGGACCACCGGCACTTCGTCCCGCGTCAGGTGGACGTCCAGCTCGATGGCGTCCGCCCCGAGGCGGATGGCGGTTTCGAAAGCGATGAGGGTGTTCTCGGGGGCGCTCGCGCTGGCGCCTCGGTGCGCGATGCAGAGCGGCCGCCCTAGGGGCGCCGGCGCGGCGCTCAAGGGACGATCACGGGGCCACGGCTTCCGCGGCCGCCTTGTCCGACCGCTTGCGATCCGAGGCGTTCCTCTGCCTCTTGCGCAGCCGCACGGTCTTCGGGGTGACCTCGACCAGCTCGTCCTCGGTGAGGAATTCGACGCAGTCCTCCAGCGACATCGGGCGGAACGGCTTGAGCCGCAGCGAATCATCCGACGTCGAGGCCCGCATGTTGGTCAGGTGCTTTCGCTTGCAGGGATTCACCACCAGGTCGTTGTCGCGGGTGTGCTCGCCGACGATCATCCCTTCGTAGACGTCGACGCCCGGGCCGTGGAACAGGGTGCCGCGGTCCTCCAGGTTGTAGAGCGCGAAGGTGACCGTCGTGCCGGGCTCCTTCACCACGAGCGCCCCCCGGGTGCGGTGCGGGATATCGCCCCGGTGCGGCCCGTACTCGTGAAACACGTGCGACATGATGCCGGTGCCGCGCGTCTCGGTCAGGAACTCACGACGGAAGCCGAGCAGTCCCCGGGCCGGAACCGTGAACTCGAGGCGGACCCTTCCGGTGCCGGCGCCGGACATATTGGCGAGGGCGGCCCGTCGCACGCCGAGAATCTCCATGACGCGGCCCATGTAGGCCTCCTCGAGATCGAGAACCATGTACTCGATCGGCTCGAGCGGGCGCCCCTGGGCATCGCGCTTGAAGATCACCTGGGGGCGTGAGAGCTGGAACTCGTAGCCTTCACGACGCATCGTCTCGGCGACGATCGCCAGGTGGAGCTCGCCGCGGCCCGAGACGCGCAGGGTGTCGGAAGCGTCGGTCTCCTCGACCCGCAGCGCCACGTTGGCGAGCGCCTCCTTGAACAGCCGTTCGCGCAGGTGGCGCGAGGTGACGAACCGGCCGTCGCGGCCTGCGAACGGCGAGTCGTTGACGATGAAATCCATCGACAGCGTCGGCTCCTCGACCCGGATGGGGGGCAGCGCCTCGGCGTTCTCCGGATCGCAGAGGGTTTCGCCGATCTGGATGTCGGGGATGCCGGCCAGGGCGACGATCTCGCCGGCCGCGGCCTCCGTGACCTCGGTGCGCCGCAGCGCCTCGAACGCCTCGAGGCGCGTCACCTTGTGGGACTCGGCGTGACCGCCGAGCTTGAGCAGGGCGATCGGCATGCCGAAACGGATCGTGCCGCGGTGGATCCTGCCGATCGCCATCCGCCCGACGTAGTCGTTGTAGTCGAGGTTGGCGATCTGCAGCTGCAGCGGCCCGTCCGCGTCGCCCGGCGGGCCGGTCACCTTTTCGATGATGAGCTGCAGGAGCGGCGTGATGTCCACCGGCTTGTCCTCCAGCTCGCGCACGGCGTAGCCCAGCTTGGCGGAGGAGTACATGTGCGGAAAGTCGAGCTGCTCGTCGGCCGCGCCGAGATTCAGCATCAGCTGGAACACCTCGTCGAGGACCTGGTGCGGGCGCGCGTCGGGCCGATCGATCTTGTTGATCACCACGATCGGCCGGTGCCCCATTTCGAGCGACTTCTTGAGCACGAAGCGGGTCTGCGGCAGCGGCCCCTCCGCGGCATCCACCAGCAGGAGGGCGCCGTCCACCATTCCGAGCACCCGCTCCACCTCGCCGCCGAAATCGGCGTGCCCGGGCGTGTCGACGATGTTGATCTTCACCCCCTGGAAGCGCACCGAGGTGTTCTTGGCCAGGATGGTGATGCCGCGCTCGCGCTCCAGGTCGTTGCTGTCCATGACGCGTTCCTGCACGCGCTCGTTGGCGCGGAATGCGCCGGTCTGCTGCAGGAGACGGTCCACGAGCGTCGTCTTGCCGTGGTCGACGTGGGCGATGATGGCGATGTTGCGGATGTCGGACCGGCGGATGCCGCCACTCATGTTGTCTCCTGACTCATCACTCGATGCGGAATTTCGGTCGTGGCCGCGCGGCGGGCGGGGCGGCCTGAGCCGCCGGCGCCTTCTTTTCCAGCATCATTTCGCGGAGCCCGTTCTTGAGAAAATACAGCTCGGCGATGCGCAGCCCCGTGAACATCTTTTCGATGTCACGGTTCTGCACCACGTGCCTGCGGAGCGCGCGGCCCGGACCCGGCTCGACCGACAGGTGTTGCTCGTCCACGATGCGGAAGCGCCGCGGCGACTCCAGGCCTTCGTGCGAGCGCGAGTGAAAGTAGGAGAAGACCAGTCCGCCCGGCTTCAGGATGCGGCCGATCTCCGCCCCCATGCGGCGCGCCGATTCGGGATCGTAGTAGTTGAACAGATCCCACGCCATCAGGGCGTCGAAGGTCTCCGCTTCGTAGGCGAACTGGCAGGGGAGGGGGCTGCGGTAGGGGCTCCTCGCGGCGGATTCGGCGCGGGCTGGCGCGGGGCTGAGCCGGCCCGGCAGGCGCGGCGGGAGGACGATGCGGCGCGACGGGCGCTGGCCGGGGCGCGGAGCGGCAGCGGCCGCCGGGCCCGGTTGCGCCGGGGACACCTGAGCCCCCGCCCCGGCCGGGGTCCCCACCGGCTGGTGCCCGGCCGGCGGGGGCGCCTCCGGAACGGCCGGGAGCGGGGCGGCCGCCGAAGGCTCCGGCGTCCCCGCAGACTCCTCGATCTGGGACAGCAGATCCTCGACCTGCACACGGCAGCCGAGGCGGGCGAAGATTTCGATATTGCCGCCGGAGAGCCGTCCCAGGTCGAGCACGGCCGGGCGATCCCGGGCGCTGAGTCGCTTGAGGAACTTGGGAAAAATGTGCGAGCGCAGGGACGTGTCGGAAGGACCGTCGGAATCGCCGGAACCCTTCGGCCGCTGGCGCCGGAACAGATCAAGCATGGGCATCACGAACACCACCCCGAACGGATCGGCGCAGCGGCGACAGCCGGCGCCGATTCCGGTCGAGGCGCAGGGTCAGATGCGCGGCTGGACTTTGCCCGCGTCGTCGCGCGTTTCGGGCACCCGGCGGAGGTCGTCCTTCGCGCCCGCGGGACGGTTGGTCATGGCGGCCGCGGCGGAGCGCTCCATATCGACGCTACCCTTGAAGTGGGCGCCGTCGGCGATGGTGATGCGCGGAGAGGTGATGTCACCGACCAGCCGGCCGCTGGGCGCTATCTCGACGCGCTCCGCGGCGAACGCATTGCCGGCCACCTCGCCCGCCACGACGATGGTGCGCGCGTAGAGGTCGGCTTTGATCTTTCCGTTGGGACCGATGGTGAGGTTGTGATCGCGCAGGTCGATCTTCCCCTCGACGCGGCCGTCGATCGTGAGATCCTCATCGCCCTGCAGCTCGCCCTTGATCTGAATCGAAGCGCCAATATTCACGATGCGACCACTCTTGCCGGTTTCCGGCTGATTGAAAACGGGGGTGATGGCGGGCTCGCCCGCTGGACGCACGCCGGTGTCTTTTTTGTCCCACATTTTTGGGCCTCCTCTCGAATAAGGATACGCATAGAAACGAAAAACGCCAGCCGGCGGCCGGCCGGAATCCGCCGTGGGTCGGTGGTGCGGCGAAGGGGCGGGTTCCGTCTGTGATCCCGATCGGGACCGATGAAGCCACAGCAAAAAAAGATGCGGCGGACTC
The DNA here is from genome assembly GCA_043740165.1 of Acidobacteriota bacterium. Lineage (GTDB taxonomy): Bacteria > Acidobacteriota > Polarisedimenticolia > Gp22-AA2 > Gp22-AA2 > JAYUCR01. Next base: position 16,041 of record JAYUCR010000192.1, read on the forward strand.
TAGCACAGCGATCCAGGAGCGTCAACAGGAGCCTCGTGAAGCGCTGAGGAGAGGCCGCACGTTGGAGAGAGAAGGCGCACTCGGGTAGACTCAGCGCCATGAATCACGCCTGCATGGCGGTGCTGCTTCTCCTGGCCGGGACGCCGGCGGAGGTGCCGCCCGTCGATCCGCTGCTGCTTCTGCTGAACGGAGACGACGATGCCGGCACGCGGGAGACACTTCAGTCGCGCCTGCGTGATGCCGCGGGCGGTCCGTGTGCCGCTTTGGCACCGTACGCCTCGGCGCCTCGCGCGATGGCGCGCGAGCGCGCGGTGCGCGCCATGGCGGATGCCGGCTGCGATCGGCTGGAAAGCTATCGTCCGTTCTTCGACGATAAATCGGCGTGGGTGGAGGTGGCGCTCCTGGATGCCGTGGCGCGGCGGCGCGTATCGGGAGCGGTGCCCTATGCCATCGCGCGGTTGACCGACGCGCGCCGACTGGTGACGGACAATGGGAGCGTCAGTGTCGGTCAGGCGGCGGAGCGCGCCCTGCGGTCGCTGACCGGACAACCGATCGCCCCGGGCTCCGAAGCGGCGTGGCGCTCCTGGTATGCCGACCACGCCTCGGAGCCGCCTTCCGCCTGGATTGCGTCCGGCCTGCAGCAGGTCGGCGCCAAGCTCCAGGCCGGTCCTCAAGAGAGGCTCGCGGCCCTGGAAACGCTCGCCCGGCTCGGAGAAGCGGGCCGGGCGCCGCTGGCCACCGCCCTGCGACGCGAACCCGATGATCTCGTCATGGAATTCGACTGCACTCCGGAAGATCCGCCGCGGGTGCTGGAAAGCGTGCCCTGCACGCTGTTCGTCCGGAACCGGTCCAATCGCCCGATAGCGCTCGCGCTGGGTGATGTCCAGGTGCGGCTGACGTTGCAGGGGGCCGTTCCCGCCCCCCCTCAGGAGCTGAAGGCGGTGCCCAGGAAAACGGCGGCCGCCGTCAAGCCGCCGGACGCCGCTCCCCCCGTCCCGGCGGTTGACCCGGCCGCGCTCTGTGGTCACTTCGTGGACCTGGGGCCGGGTCAGAGCCTTCGCCGCGCTTTACTTGTGGGGCCCGTCCAGACGGCCGGCCGATATCAGACCCGCGCCCGGCTGGAGGACCTGTCGGCCGGATTGTTGCCTTCGGCGACGCCGATTCAAGCCCCCGCGCCGATAGAAGCCTCGACTGTCGTACGTTTCGAACAGTAACCACCGCGGACCTCGCGCCACCCGGACACTCCCACCGCGGCCTCGCCGGAAGGCCCCGCCGGCAATGGCGCAAAGACAATGCCTTCAAGGGATTCCGCGCCAAATGGGACAAATTGATTCGCCCTAGACTATGTAGAGTCTGATTCTCAATACGCGAAAAATATTTTCTCCTTGACAATAATAGATATGACCGTAACAGTATGCCGTCACAGCAACCCAAGATCATTCGGGTTGGCATTCATCATCGGTCGCTCGGCTTGACGGACATCCAGTCTGCGGCGAGCTGAGTGGGTCTGAGGGTCGGGCGACCGAGCATTGCTCCCTCCAGCGACCAGGGTAACCTGGCCGCTTCAGCAAGGGCGGTGGCCCGGTCAGGCCACCGCCCTATTTTTTTGTACTACCTTGGTTTTATGTAGAGATGAGGCGGCGGTCGAGCAGGTGGTTTGTCTTGACGTTCGACAAGGCCTTGAGGAGAGAGGCTTTGATCCCGGCGTGATCCCCTTCCATCTTTGAGAGCAACATTTTCATCTGCTTGCGCTTCAGAGAGACGTCGCCGCAGGCCGGGCAGGCGCAGCCGATGACCGGGAACCCCGATTCGAGCGTGAAGTCGATGATCTCCTGTTCCCAGACGTAGCACAGAGGACGGATGACAATGTTGCGGCCGTCGCGCGCGCGGAGCAGGGGCGGCATCGAACAGATCTCGCCGTTGTAGAACTGGCTCATGAGCAGTGTCTCGAGGAGATCGTCGGCGTGATGCCCGAGCGCGATCTTGTTGCACCCAAGGTCGGGCGCCAGGCGGTAGAGCACGCCGCGCCGCAACCGGGCGCACATCGAGCAATGGGTGTCGCCCAGGGGCATGGTGTCGTCGATGACCTCGGCGATGTTGGTGCGCTCGATGTGATAGCGGTATCCCTTCTCCTGGAAATACCGCTCCAGGACATCCGCCTGGAATCCGCGATACCCCTGATCGACGGTGACCGCTACGAGCTCGAACCGCACCGGGGCGCGCCGGCGCAGCTGATCGAGAATCTCCAGCATGGCGTACGAATCCTTGCCGCCCGACATGGCGCACAGGATCCGATCGCCGTCCGCGATGAGGTTGAAGTCCTCGATGGCCCGTCCCACCCGGCGCAAGAGCGTCTTGATGAGTTGGCGCGGTCGCGACGGCTGAGGGACTCCGCGGCGACGCGGCAGTTCGATCTGCATCAGCTGAGACACGATGGTGGCGCCCTCCGGCGGCGAGCGGGCATTATAGCTTCAGATGGAATGGCGCCGGGCGGGGGGCGCCGGCGGGGGCGTTTGACAGCCGCGGGTGCATTTGCTATAAGCCCGCGCAGCGCCGTGGCGCTCCGTCGTGTTTTCCCGGTGTTGTCCCGTTTCGTCCGACAAACCAGGCAGGAGGAAAAGAGGGCATGAACAAAGCCCAGATCATCGGCCGGGTCGCGCGCGATACCAGGATGACGAAGGTCCGAACGCTGAAAGTGATCGATGGCTTCCTGGACCAGGTCACCCGGGCCCTGAAAAAGGGCGAGCGCGCCAGCATCGTTGGATTCGGCACGTTCACCGTGGCGCGGCGGCGGGCCCGCCGCGGCCGCAACCCCCAGACCGGCGCGCCGATCACCATTCCGGCACGCCGGGTGGTCCGTTTCACCTCCGGCAAGACTCTCAGGATAGAAGTGCGCTGATCAGGGCGCGGCAACGCACGCGGCGCTTGGCTTGATCGGCTCCGGCGCCTATATTCACCTTCGCCGCGTGACGGTGAGGATGCGCCTGGAGCGGCTTTCGGAGGGATGACACGCTCATGGACATGTTCCTGCTCTTCGCCGTCATTTTCTTGTGCCTTCTGATCGGGGTGGGGCTGAGCGCCTTGATGCTCTCGCTGTTGTTCCGCGCGATCACGAAAATCTCTGGAGCCACGGCCGCCCGGCACATCACGGCGGTTCCCGCCGCCTCGCAGGCCCCGCCCGTTCTATAAGTTATTTCCCGACCTGGGAGCGGACCACCGCCGCGGGCTTGGTCTGCCCGTGGAACAGCACGTAGAAGAGGTTGTCCTGAAATCCGGGGTTCGCCGGCAGGAGCCCGTGCGTCTCGCAGACGAAGAAGGTCGATGCGAAGCGGGCCCCGCCGCCGGAACGGGTCCCGGCCTCGTCGCGCGCCACGGGCGACAGTCCCATCAAAGACCGGGCCGTGACGGTGCCGTCCCCGGGCGCCATCAGCTCCGACTCCATCTGGCGGGCGCTCCTGTCGGGGGTTGCCTCACCGTCGAACAGGGTCACAGGTCCGATCGCGGTCGGCTTGAGGATGGCGCGGTCGAGAGTGGGGATGCAGTCGGAGCCGAAGACGTGGACCGGAACGGGGGAATCGGTCTCCGCCTCGCGGTCCAGGGCGGCGCGGAAGGCGCGCGCCTGATTGAGTGCCGCCTTCAGGAACTGGTAACGCCTCTGCTCCGCCTCGTCCGCGGGTCCCTCCATGGGGGGCCGCCCGTTCGCGTCCGCGCCCTGCGGGTAGGCGACCGCCTCCACCGCCGGGGCGCGTGTCGCGGCCTTGCGCTCGCCGAAGACCGACCAGCCGTTGCGCACCCAGGTGTCGGCGTCGAACAGATCGGTGTCCATCCGGTTGCCGGCGGGATCGAGCAGGCGGCCGCGGCCGTCGTCGGGGAGGAGTTGGTAGACCGACGGCATCGTGAACACCTCTTCGGGGGACATCGATCGGGAGATCCCGTTATTGAGGAGCTTCAGCGCCGCCATGGTGCCGCGCAGCGGGGTGCCGACGAGGATCACGCGGCCGAGATCGGGGGCCCCCGCCCAGGTCACCGGGTGGTCGCGCCCATCCCGCACGACGTCCTCCATGCCATATTTCAGGTAGTAGGTGGCCAGGAAGCCGCCCATGCTGTGAGCGACGATGTCGAATTTGAGGTCGGGATTGCCGAGCCGCGCCTTGATCTGACGGATCATCCGCCCCAGCCCGATGGCCGACTCGACGTTGTCGCGCCGCCAGTCGTAGAGGTAGACGAAGCAGGTGTCGGTCGGCGCCGGGTTGTGGATGTCGCCGACCCGGTAGCCGCCGACGTCGCGCAGGGCGTCCATCATGGCGCCGTAGAATTTCACGCCGGCCATTTTCTCGTAGAGCGCATAGGGAACCAGGTCGTCCCGGTTGTCGGCGATCGGACGCCGATCGATCGGCAGGGTCAGATCGTCGGTGGAAGAGCGCTTGATGGCGTCGGACATGCCGCCCCAGACCCTCTCGTTCGTCTCGAAGTTGCGCAGCTTGGCTCCGATGAAGCCGTGGATCACGATGACCGGGTTGCGCACCCCGCTCGCGGCGGACTCCTGGTGGATCTGCGCCATGTCGTACTTGCGGAACATGGCGCAACTGCCGAGCAACAGGCTGGCGAGGATGGGCACGACCAGGAAGGCGGGCGGAGTCGAGCGTCGTGGGGTGCCGGACAGCGGCATGTGATGAAGCTCCGGGGGGCCCCTCCAGGGGCCGGGTGAAATATAGGTTGCGGGCCCGGCGCGGGCAATCCGAGCCGGCCTCCCCGCCCCGCCCGGGCGTCGCCCGGAGCGCCGCCTCACGGCGGACCCGGTGCTTCGAGCGGCAACTTGCCGGAGTAGCGCAGCATCTGGAGGGTCAGGTCCCCGGGGTAATCGATTCGGGCGTCCACCACCTCGCCCGCAGCGTCCCTTATCGGCACGATGTCGGGCATGACGTACGCCAGGTAGGAAGGTACGTTGGCGCGTGAGGCGCGGCCAACGATTTCGTCCCGCAGGCGCGGATCGATGCGGACCGCGAACCGCTCCACCAGCGAGTGCGCCGCCGCGAAATCCCCCTCGCTCTTGATCCGCTGCACCTCCGCCAGGAGCTGCGCCACCCCCTCGCGCAGCGCCGCCAGGTCGGCGACGCGCAGGTAGGTCCGCCCGTCGCGTCGGACCTCCTCCACCGCCCCCGGCCGCGAGCGCAGCCAGCCGACGATGAGATGCGTGGCGCGCATGTGGTCGTCCTCCAGGCGATCCCCCTCGCGCACCCGGCGCAGCAGGCTCAGGTCGTGCACCAGGTAATCCCGGCAGGCGGCCTCCGCGACCTGGGGGGAGGAGACGAGCCCGATCTGGCGCAGGCGCGGGTCGAACATGTGGTGCAGCGCCACGAGCTCGGCGCGCGCCTCTTCGAGCGTGGCGTAGTGCTCCCGCAGCGCCGATTGCGGATCGCCCTTCAGCCGGTCGTCGACCTTGCCCGCCGCGTGGCCCAGGATTTCGTGCATCGCGGTCATCAGAATCTCGGCCTCGACCCCGTGCTGGTGCAGCAGCGCCCGATCCTCCGGAAGCGCGAACTCCTCGGTCATGCGGTCCTGGAGCGCCCGATCGGAGGACTCGATGACGTTGGTCAGGAGAAAGCTGCGATTGCCGTAGCGCTCGCTGATCTCCTCGTCGTTCGGCAGGTTCACGCCGATTGGCGGCATCGGGCCGCTGTCGCCGACGGCGAGCAGGACCTGCACAGCCCCCGCCAGCGGCGCCGTGAATCCCTGGCGCTTGAAGCGCGCATCCCACGGAGCGCGATCCTCGAAGTACTGCGCCTCGGCGGCGAGGGCCCGCTGCAGGCGCGTCTGCTCCGGGTCGAGGAGATAGACCATCCCCTGCCAGGCCCCTTTGCGGCTGCGCGGGTCCTTGTAGGTCTCGATGAACCCATTGATGGTGTCGACCGCCAGGTCCTGCCGGACCCAGTCGAGATTGTAGGCGCGGAAATCGGCAGGGTCGCCGCTGGCAAAGTAGTCTCCCAGGCGGCGGAGCAGTCCGGCCTGCGGCGCGTCGGCGAATGCCTCCGCCTTGTGCAGGAAGCCGATGATGGTGCGCAGCTCCGCCGCATAGCGGCCCGCGGCCTGCCCGTCACGCCCGGCGCGATAGATCTCCTCCACCAGCCGGCCGTCGCGTTTGACGAGCCGGGAGTTGAGCGGATGCTTCTCCTCGAATCCCTGCAGATCGGCGAGGCGGACGCCGTCGTAATAGTTGACGCTGCTGCACGAGAGCATGTCCTGCCCGGGAGGCGGCGTCTTGCAGGTGACCAGAGGCTCGAACTCGGGGTCGAAGATCGCCGGGCGCAGCCGCTGCAGCTTCTGGTCGATCGATTCACCCAGCGCCAGCCGGATCTCGGCCCGCTCCGCGAGTGCTGTGTGCGCCCCGGCGCGCAGCTCCTCGAAGGTGAACCCCGGCACGAACTTCCGTTTGGTGCGCTCGTTGTGGTTGCCGCCGTTGATCCAGAAGAGCTTGAGGTAGCCGAGCAGCGATTCGCGGAATCCGGCATCGAGGGCGCGCGGATGGGTCAGGATCTCTTCCAGGAGATCGCGCACCTCGATGTTGTGGCGCCCCATCTGGTCGAAATAGATGTCGCGTCCGGCCAGCGCCGCGCGCGACAGGTAGAACGCGAGGACCCGCTGCCGCGGCGTCAGCGCCGGGAACCCGTCGGCGTAGATGGGGGCGACGGCGAACTCGCCGATCGTCTCGATGAGAGCCGGCCGATCCGCGACGGGGGACGACGATTCTTTCATGGAAGGACTCGGCTCCGGCCGACAGGCGCTGGTGACAACCAAGAGGAGCGCGAGGGCACCGGCCGCTGGCCCGGGATTCCGGGCCATTTCGATTTGCGGCATGCTGGCAGGACGCTGCATCACGCGCCCGAGGTTCTCGGGGCGCGTCATTATATACGCGGAATCCCTGCGGAAAGGCGCCTCTTTGCGGGTGGCCGCGCATCCGTTGACACCCCCGGGGGCGTGCGGTAGAGTCCCGCCCACTTAAGGAGACACGCACTATGCAGACGGCACCTCCATCCGGCGGCAGCCAAGGGCAGAGCGCGAAGGGATTCAAGCCGTTCGTCGCGGACGAGGCGAACGTCGCCGAATTCACGCCGAAGGCGGTCATCCTGGGTGCCTTCTTCGCGGTGCTGTTCGGCGCCGCCACCGTCTACCTGGCGCTGCGCGCCGGGGTCACGGTCAGCGCTTCGATCCCGATCGCCGTTCTCGCCATCGCCGTGTTCAAGAAGATCGGCTCCACCATCCTCGAGAACAACATGGTCCAGACCATCGGATCGGCGGGCGAGTCGGTGGCGGCCGGGGTGACCTTCACGGTGCCGGCATTCTTGTTCCTCTCCACCGCGGCCGGGGGCGATCGCTTCTTCAGCTACTGGCCGATCATGATGCTGTCGATGGCCGGCGGGTTCCTCGGCGTCCTGATGATGATCCCGCTCCGGAACGCGTTGATCGTCCAGGAGCACGGCAACCTGCCGTACCCGGAAGGGACCGCCTGCGCCGAGGTGCTGGTGGCCGGAGAGCGCGGCGGCGAGATGGCGCGCCTGGTGTTCAGCGGCCTCTGGATGGCGATGATCTACAAGGTCTTCAACTCGGTCCTGGGCCTGTTCAAGGAAGTGCCGACGTTCGTGACCGGCCGCACCGCCGTCCTGCGCAACTTCATGGCGAACTGCGAGATCACGCCGGAGTATCTCGGCGTCGGGTACATCATCGGCCCGAAGGTCGCCGGGATCATGGTGTCGGGGAGCATCCTCGGCTGGATGGCGCTGACCCCGCTGCTGTCGATGTTCGTCGACGATCAGACGCTGCACACGCAACTCACCTCGCTCGGATTCTCCGACGCCTGGATCGCCAGCCACGGATTGCCGGAGCAGTTCTACCGCGGCTACATCCGGCTGATCGGCGCCGGGGCGGTGGCGATGGCCGGTTTGATGTCCCTGGCGCGGTCCCTCCCGACGATCTGGTCGGCCTTCGCCGGCAGCGTCAAGAGCCTGCGCGGCGGCGTCGGTGCCGGCGGCGGCGCGCGCCGCACCGAGCAGGACCTGCCGATCGCCGTCGTCGCGATCGGCTCCATCCTTCTGGCGCTCCTCATCGCCATCGGGATGCCGGGCCTGCCGACCCACGGCCTCGGCAGCCTGGCGCTCGCGGTCCTGATCATCGCCTTCGGCTTCTTCTTCGTCACGGTGTCGTCGCGCATCGTCGGGATCATCGGCACGACCAGCAACCCGATCTCCGGGATGACGATCGCCACCATCATGGGGACCTGCCTCTTCTTCGTCGTGGTCGGCTGGACCGGTGACCCGTACCAGACGGCGGCGGTGATCGTCGGCGCCATCGTCTGCATCGCGGCGGCCAATGCCGGGGCCACCTCGCAGGACCTGAAGACCGGCTACATCGTCGGCGCGACACCCTGGCGGCAGCAGATCGGCTTCGGCATCGGCGTCTTCGCCTCGGTTTTCGCCATCGGCGGCACGCTCTTCCTCCTGCATCATTCGCAGTACGGCCCGATCGGATCCGACAAGCTCCCCGCGCCGCAGCCGACCCTCATCGCCACATTGGTGAAGGGAATCCTGGGCGGTAATCTGCAATGGAGCTACGTGTTGATTGGCGCCGCCATGGCGGTGGCGGTGCAGGTGATGGGAATCTCGGCTCTCGCCTGGGCGGTCGGCGCCTACCTGCCGCTGTCGACCACGATGCCGATTTTCGCCGGCGGCCTCGTCCGACTGATCGCCGAGAAGATGACCGGCGAGAAGCAGGAGTCGGAGATCTCCTCCGGCATGCTCTACAGCACAGGACTGGTCGCCGGCGGATCGATCGGCGGGGTCCTGATCGCCGCGCTGTCGGCGTACACCTGGGTCGGCGCCAACGGGCAGGAGACGAGCCCCTTGCAATGGCTCCAGTTCGGTAACGGCATCGCCTTCCTGCACGAGGGAGCGATGGCGGATCTCATCGCCCTCGCCTGCTTCTTCGCGCTCGGCTGGTTCCTGCTGCAGGCCGCCCGCCGGAAGATCGAAGGGCTGAACGCCTGATGTCGCAGGAGGGCGAAGCGCAGGGGCTCCGGCGGGAGTGGGGGCTCTGGGACCTCGTTCTCCTCAACGTCGTCGCCATCACCGGGCTGCGCTGGTGGCTGACCGCGGCCGGCGGCTACGGCTATGCCGCGCTGCCGCTCTGGGTGCTGGCGAATATCTGTTTTTTCGTCCCCTCCGCCCTGGCGGTGATCGACCTGACAACGCGCTACCCCGACGAGGGGGGGATCTACGTCTGGACCAAGCGCGCCTTCGGCGACCTGCACGGCTTCATCTGCGGCTGGTGCTACTGGACCAACAACCTCATCTACTTCCCGACCCTCCTGTTGTTCACGGTCGGGAACCTGATCTTCATGCTCGGGCCGGGCGCGGCCCACTTCGAGAAGAGCAACGCCGTCATGGCGGTGGCCTGTCTCGTGATCTTCTGGTTCGCGGTCTGGGTCAACCTGCGCGGGCTGCGCTGGGGCCGCTGGGTCAACACGCTGGGAGCGTACGGCACCTGGGTCCCGGCGATGCTGCTGATCGGGATGGGGGCGGTGGCGCTGTGGCGATCCGATCCGGCCACGCCGTTCTCGCTTGGGGCGATGCGGCCGGTCTTCCAACTCGGCACCGTGGCGTTCTTCTCCCAGATGTGCTTCGCCTTCTCGGGCTTCGAGCTGGGGGCGGTGCTCAGCGGCGAGGTGATCAATCCGCGGCGCAACATCCCGCTGGCGATCATGATCTCCGGCTGCATCATCACGCTCATCTATATCCTCGGCACCGCGGCGCTCCTCGTCGCGCTGCCGCAGTCGAATGTCGGCTATCTGAGCGGTGTCGCCTACGCCATCGGCGCGGTGCAGGAGAAGATGGGGATCGGCTTTCTGGCCGGTGCCTGCGCGCTCCTGATCGCCCTCGGCGGCCTGGGCGGGATCTCGGCCTGGATCGCCGGCTCGTCGCGCATCCCCTTTCTCGCCGGCATCGACCGCTACCTTCCCGCCAGCTTCGGCCGACTGCACCCGCGGTATGCCACCCCGCACGTCGCCATCCTCTGGATGGGAGTGATCTCGAGCGTGCTGATCGTCATGAGCCTCATGGGCGGCCCGGTGAAGGAGGCCTACCTGATCCTGGCCAACTTCACCATCGTCGTTTACTTCATTCCATACCTCTACCTGTTCGCCTGCCTCGTGCGCCTCGCCGTGGGGGCTCCGCCCCCGGGCTCGATCCCGGTGCCGGGCGGACGCCCCGGCATCCTGCTGGTGGCGACGGTCGGCTTTCTCACCACCCTTCTGGCCTGCCTCCTCACCCTGTCGCCGCCGGACGGAACCGAGAGCGTGCTGCGCTACGAAGCGGAGCTGCTCGGCGGCTGCCTGCTGCTGATCGTCTTCGGCTGGATTCTCTACCGCCGCGGACGTCGGTCCGCCTGAAATTTCCGAGGTGCGGGCCCGGACGGGCCGCTGGGTCCAGTGCGATGAGCGACGACGCCAAGGAAGGCGCGCCACCGCCGGCCGGCGGCCGCTTCCCGACGACCCACTTCTCCGCGGTGCTCGGCGCCTCGAGCCGCGAGCCAGAAATCCGCGAGCGATCGCTCGGCACCCTCATCGCCGCCTACTGGAAGCCGGTCTACAAATGGATCCGCCTGCGCTGGCGTCTCCCGCCGCCGGACGCCGAAGACCTGACGCAGGCGTTCTTCACCCGCGCCATGGAGAAGGATTTCTTCGCCGCCTACGATCGGGAGAAGGGACGGTTCCGCACCTACCTGCGCACCTGCGTCGAGCGCTTCGTCGGCAACGAGATCAAGTCGGCGGCGCGGCTGAAGCGCGGCGGTGCGGTCGATCTCCACTCGCTCGACGCCCACGATTTCGCCGGCGCCGAGCGTGAGCTCCTGGCCGCCTCGGAGTCGCAGGCGCGGCCGCCGGAGGAGGCGTTCGACGCCGAGTGGATCCGGAGCCTGTTCGCGCTGGCGCTCGAGGCCCTGCGCCGCGAGTGCGACGCGCGCGGCAAGACGGTCCATTACCGCCTCTTCGAGCGCTACGATCTCGCCGAGGCGGGACCAGACCGGAGGACCTACGAACAACTGGCGGCCGAATTCGGACTGTCGGCGAGCCTCGTGACCAATAATCTCGCCTGGACGCGACGCGAGTTCCGGCGACTCCTCCTGGAAACGCTCCGATCGGTCACCGGCTCCGAGGAGGAGTACCGGCTGGAGGCGCGCCTCCTCCTGGGGGGCGAACCGCCCCCGGTATGAACCGATGCTGAGCGATGAAACCCTGCACCACCTGCGCGACGTGATCGACCAGCCCGACCTGAGCGCCACCAGCTATCGGCTCATCCGCCGGCTCGGGCGCGGTGGCATGGCGACGGTCTATCTCGTGGAAGATCGGGAGCTGCGGCGCGAGGTCGCGCTCAAGGTGCTGTCGGATCCCGACCCCGCGGGCAACCTGGCGGCTCGGCTTCTGGCGGAGGCGCGGCTCCTGGCCCGCCTGGAGCATCCGAATCTGGCGCCGGTGCACGATGTCGGCACGCTCCCGGACGGCCGCGTCTTCTACGTCATGAAGTACGTGCGCGGCGTGCGCCTCGACGCCTGGCGGCGCGGAGACCCGACGCGTCCGACCGCGCTGCGCCTGTTCCAGAAGATCTGCGACGCGGTGGCGTTCGCGCACGCCGCCGGTGTCGTGCACCGCGACCTCAAGCCGGAGAACATCATGATCGGGGAGTTCGGCGAGGCGCTGGTGATGGACTGGGGCGTCGCGAAGCGGTTGCCAGCCCTGCCGGCCGTTGGCGCGGCCAGCGCCGCGACCGGCCCCGCGGCGGCCGCTGCAGGCGCGAACGGGGACGCGCCGACGCTGGCTCTCGACCCCACCGCCGCGCGCGCCAATCCCTCGCCCGCGCCGTCCGGCACCGGCGCTCCGATCACCGAAGCGGGGAGCCTCATCGGCACCCCCGCCTGGATGGCGCCGGAGCAGGCGCGCGGCGAGGGCGACCGGATCGACGCCCGCACCGACGTGCACGCCTTGGGCGCGTTGCTCTACTTCCTGCTCTCCGGCCGGGCGCCGTTCGAAGGGTCCACACCCGCGGTGATCCTGAAAGCGGCGGCGGAAGGATTGCCGCGGCCGCTGCGCCAGATCGATCGCTCGATCCCGAAGCCGCTCGAAGCGATCTGCTCCCGGGCGATGGCGCGCGATCCCGCCGATCGCTACGACTCGGCCCGCAGCCTGGCGGCCGACGTCGAGCGCCATCTCGACGGCCTGGCGGTCCTGGCCTATCCGGAAACGCTGCCCGAGCGGGCGGGGCGCCTGGCGCGGCAAAATCGCGTCCTGCTGCTGATGGTCGCCGCCTACCTCGTCATGCGGCTCGTGGTGCTTTTCTTCGCGGGGCGATAAAGGATTTCGCCCGCCCGTGTAATGGACACTTAGAAGAGGAGGAGAAGACATGACAAAGCCGGTGCTCGGGATGCTTCTGGGGGCGCTGCTGGGATTTCTCGACGGCGTCGGCGCCTATGCCTACCCGGGGGTGGCGACGATGATGACCAGCATCATCATCGGATCGACCTTCAAAGGAGTGATCACCGGGCTTGCCGCCGGCTATTTCTCCTCCCGGTTCAAATCGCTCCCGCTGGGGATTCTCGGGGGGTTCCTGGTCGGGCTCATGCTCAGCTACCTGGTGGCGTCGATCAGCCCCGACCCGACGGGCCGCTTCTACTACCTGCCGATCATGCTGCCCGGCAGCGCCCTCGGGGCCATCGTCGGCTACGCCACGTGGAAGTTCGGGCGGCCCGCGCGCCGTTCGGCGGAGTAAACTCAACGCAGGTGGTCCACCACGGGAGGGCGAAGGCGTTTTGCGGGGCCCGCTCCGGTGCGGGGATCTCCGGAGGCCATGCGTGCCATGGCGGCGCGCCTCCGATGGCCTCGCAAAACGCCTTCGCCCTCCCGCTCAGCTTCCGGCGTGCGTAAGTATGCCTCCTCATTCGACGCTTCCTCGATTCCGGGATCGGCAATCCCACAAGCGGACAGTCTGGACGGTCCTCCATTCTGATCGGAACCCCTCAAGAGGCTCGCGCGTAAGACCTTAGCGATCTGACGTGGCGTGGTATGCGGTTCGCAGTCGCCGCCGGGCTCGGGATTGGGCTCTCCTTCGCATCACCTTTCGAGGATTCACGTGGTCGACATCGCCCGGCCGTCTCAGGCGGGACGGAAAAGAGCCAAGCGCATCGCCTGGGGGGCGGCGGGGCTCCTCGGCATCCTCTTTATTACGCTCGGGCTCTCGCGGCTCAAGCCGGCGGCGCCGTCGGTCGAGCGCGGCAGCGTCTGGATCGACAGCGTGCGGCGCGGGCCGATGCTGCGGCAGGTGCGGGGCCTCGGCACGCTGGTGCCGGAGGAGGTCCGCTGGATCCCGGCGCTGAGCGAAGGCCGCGTCGAGCGAATCCTGGTGAAGCCGGGAACCGCGGTGAAGGCCGACACGATCCTCCTCGAGCTGAGCAATCCCCAGGTGGATCTCGATGCCCTCGATGCCTCGTGGCAGCTGAAGGCCGCCGAGGCGGAATACGTCAACCTCAAGGTGCGCCTGGAGAGCCAGCGCCTCGACCAGGAGGCGGCCACCGCCACCGTCGAGGCGAACCAGAAACAGGCGCGCCTGCAGGCCGATGCCGACG
>JAYUCR010000193.1:0-1926 GCA_043740165.1 Acidobacteriota bacterium
CTGATCGCGGCGCTGCGAAGCGCCGGATTCGAAGTGATTCGAGTCAAAGGCAGCCACCACTTCCTTAGCCACACTGATGGTCGAGCTACTGTGGTTCCAGTTCACGCAGGTGAAACCCTTGGCCCTGGGCTCCTTGCTAAGATCCTCCGCGACAGCGAGTTGAGCCGTGAGCGGTTGCTGGAACTTTTATAACCCCATTTCCAGACCGGAGAAGCGTCAATCGGGCGCCCAGATCCGCTTGGCCTGAACGGTTTCGATCTCCGCCGGGATGTGGATCGGCTCCGGCGACCTGGTGTGGAAAGCGAGCCCCTTGTAGCTGAGGACATACTTGTACTTCGAGTAGAAGAGTCCGCCCCTGGCCTGGACGACGATCGCGTTCCGGGCCCGTGGCAGGAGCGCCTGGAATTCCTCCGGCGACAGCCGCACGAAGACTCCTGAAACCTTGATCGCCCTGATGATCGCGGCCGCCGCCGCAGCAGCGCCTCCATTGGCCATTCTCGACCTCCCTGATCAGCGAATCAGAATGAGTGACGTCTGGGGCGTGCCGATATAGCGCGCGCCGTCGGCGCCGACCACCAGGTTCTCCTCCAGGCTGGTGTTGATCTCGTAGTCGAGCTCGGCCGGCTTCACATAAATCAGCGGCTCGACGGCGAACACCTGTCCCGGCTCGATCTTGAAGCGGACGTTGTCGCCATAACGCTCGCGCCAGTCGGGGCCGAGCAGTGGCCCGACGTCGTGCACCTTGAGGCCGATCGGATGCCCGGTGCCGTGCGGGTATTCCGGATAGCCGTCGCCGGTGAGCGACGAGCGCCCCGCGGTGTCGACGTCGAGACCGGTGTTCCCCGGCTTGAGCGCCGCGATCGCGGCGCGGTTCGCCTTCAGGGTGTCGGCGAACATCTTCTTGAGCCAGGCGGGGGCGTCGGTCTCGCCCGGCTTCAGCACGTACGCCATGCGCTGGATGTCGGCGCAGTAGCCGCCGAATGACGCCCCCCAGTCGATGCGGATGATGTCGCCCTTCTGGATCACCCGGTCGGTCGGATCGGAATGCCCGCGCTGCGGCCCGACCGCCACCGATGCGAACGCCACCTCGAATCCGAGCGCTTTCGCCCGCACCGCCATCCATTCGGCCAGCGCCGCCTCCGTGGTGACGCCCGGCTTGACGCGCTCCGCGGTGAGCGCCTCGCCGATGATCCGCTGCGTCCCCTTCACCGCTTCCTCGAGAGCCGCGATCTCGGCCGGCAGCTTCTGCGCCAGGAGCGACACCACCAGCCGCTCCGACGACATCATCTTCTTCGCGTGGTCGCCCATGGTCTCGTCGAGGTAATTCCGCAGCCCCACCGTCAGCCCGTCGGCCACCGTCACATCGCGCGACATGTTGACCGCGATGCGCGCCGGATTGAGATCGTCGATCGCCTTCCGGAGGTGCGGCTTCACCCCTTCCGACTTGTAGGCGATG
The DNA here is from genome assembly GCA_043740165.1 of Acidobacteriota bacterium. Taxonomy (GTDB): domain Bacteria; phylum Acidobacteriota; class Polarisedimenticolia; order Gp22-AA2; family Gp22-AA2; genus JAYUCR01. The sequence goes on from JAYUCR010000193.1 coordinate 1,457, forward strand.
ACTTCGTCGAACAGCCCGGTCTTCACTATCGGATCGACGTCGTACGATGCGGCGATGGCGGTCTTGCGGAACGCGCCGTTCTTCAGCGTGAACAGGAACGCCCCGCGCGCCACGATGTGCTCGATGCCGAACACCGCCAGGATCGGATCCTGCGTGTTCTCGCGCGTGAAGGTGAGCCAGCAGTCGAGCCCCTGCTCCTTCATGATGCGCGGCAGCAGCGTGTTGATCCGGTCGCGCCGGATGGCGTCGTGATCGACCGTGGGTGCCGCCAGCGCCACCGAGATGGTCATCATTCCGAGCACCGCCGAGCGGCGCAGAAGCGAGCGTGTCATCGGCAACATCCTCCTCAGTCCGGCAGGAACGCGACGATCCGCAGCGGCCCGCCCGAGCCGCCGCCGATCTTCATCGGCAACGCGACGACGTAGGCTCCCGTCGCGGGGAGCGCATCCAGGTTGGCGATGTTCTCCAGG
>JAYUCR010000194.1:0-11518 GCA_043740165.1 Acidobacteriota bacterium
GTCCTGCACCAGCTCATCGAGACCCTGCTCGATCACCGGGCTGCGGCCGGCGTTGATCGCCGCGACCTTGCCGGGATCCAGGTCCACGCCGATGACGCGGTGCCCTCGGGAGGCGAAGCAGGCGCCCGACACGGTCCCGACGTAGCCCAACCCGAACAACGCGATGGTCTTCGGTTTCATCTTCAACCTGCCTGCTCGGCGGCGCTCTCGCTCGATGCCGGATCGCCGGCGGATCCCGAACGACGATCCATGGCCTGGCGCGCCCCGGTCCGCCCCATGACCTCAAGATAGAAGCGCTCCGTCTCCTCCGTCACCTGGTCCCAGTCGAACAGCCGGCGCACCCGGTCCCGCGCGGCATCCCCCAGGCGGCGGGCACCCTCCCGGTCGGTCGCGATGCCGCGCATGATGGCCGCCAGGGCCGCATCGTCATCGGTTCGAAAGAGGTGGCCGCCGCACGCCTCCACCAGCTCCCGATTCTCCGGGATGTCGCTGGTGATCACCGGCAGGCCATAGGACAGCGCTTCGAGGAGCGCCACCGACAGCCCCTCCATGTGTGACGGCAGCACGAACGCCAGGGCGTTGGCGTACAGCTCGGCCAGAACCTGCCCGGTCTGGAACCCGGTGAACACGACCCGCGGGCCGGCCTGCTGGCGCAGCTGCTCGATGTAGCGATCCGAGTAGCTGGTCCCGCCGGCGATCACCAGGAGCGCATCGGACGCGACCCGCTGATGCGCCTGGATCAGGCAGTCCAGCCCCTTTTCCGGTGACAGGCGCCCCGCATACAGGAAATAGTCCCGATGGCCGAGACCGAATTGACGGATCGCGTCGGGCGCGCAGGTGTCGCGCCGCTCGACGCCGTTCGGGATGTAGCGGACCGCCGCGTCATGCGCCTCCGCATAGTGCCGCGCCAGCGCCTTGGAGACCACGGAGGTCGCGTTGGGACAGCGGATCGAAGTGATCTCGCAGATACGAAGATAGGTGCGCGCGAGCCAGCCCCATTTCGCGCGCTGCCAGTCGAGGCCCCTCACCGAGACGACGGTCCGCTTCCCGGCGAGGCGCGGGATCCAGGCGAGTGGAGAGGAGCCGAGGGCGTGGTACTGGACCAGGTCCACGTTCTGGAAGCAGACGTCGATGGTTGCGAGAACGGAATGCACGATGGTCTCGAGATGCTTGAGGCGCAGGGTCGGCAGCCGGCGCACCTCGACGCCCCGGAAGGACTGCATGTTCGGAGTGAAGTGCGCCCGCGAGTAGGCCACCACGCGGTGCCCCCGCGCCACGAGCCGGCTCCCGACCTCCTCGTAATAGCGTTCGATGCCGCTGTAGGCCGAGCCGACGCCGCGGCCCCCGATGAAGGCGATGCGCAGCCCGGGTGCGGCGGCATCGCGGAGGGGGGCGCGCCGCTTGAGCCGACGCCGCAGCGCCGAGAACAGCCCCGAAATGCGCATGGCGAACACCGGCAGGCTGTCCTCGGCACCCGCGATGCGGCGGATCTCCATCCGGTCGAATCCCGGCGCGTTCACTCCCTCCACGGTCGTCACGGCGGAATGGTAGCCGACATCCCGCGCATCCTGCTTCGTCCCTTCGTCGAAATCATCCGGACCGCCGTTCGGATAGGCCAGGTGCACCACCGGCGCTTCGAGGACCTCCTCGAGAGCCACCCGGGAGGCACGGAGGTCACGTCGGCGATCGACCGGATTCATCCGGGAAAGGACCCGGTGATCCACGGTGTGAGATCCGATCTCCATCCCGGCATCGCGCCACGCGCGGAGATCCTCGGGCCGCAGCATCGCGGCCGCCCGCCGTCCCGCCCCCCCGGAGCGCAGGTCGGCCTCGGCGCATATCCTCTGCCGTTCCGCGTCGGGCATCCTCTTGGCGCGGTCCACCGTCTCGTTCACGCGCGATCTCCCCCGCCCGGCGCTTAAGTCGACAGCCAGCCGGTGGGTCCAGGGGGCCAGTCCATGAAGGATCGCCTCGACCGTGGGATAGAGCGTGGCGCGACATCCCTCCTGCGCCAGGATCGGAAGCGCCTCGGTGACATTGTCGCGGTACCCGTCGTCGAAGGTGATGCTCAGGAGCGGCCGCGGCGGGACCTCGCCGCCGGCCAATCGTTGCAGCGCCTCGCCCACTGGCACCACCTCGTACCGGCGTCGGACGTACCGCAGCTGTCGCCTGAAGCGCTCCGGGGAGACCTTGTCGGGCCCTCCATCCGCTGCCTGCGCGCCGATCCGGTGGTACGTCAGAAGGGTCCAGGAGGCACGCCCGCGACGACGACCCCAGGCCACCAGCCCCGGCCCTGCCCCGGTCCAGAAGACCAGGTGACAGCATGCCTTCCAGATTCCTGCCCTCAGCCGACGCAAGCGGTCCCCTCCCCGGCCGGGCCGACGCTGCCTGTCGGGTTGCGCGCCGCGCGCTCGCTCCAGAGCCGTTCGAGCGCGGCGTAAACCATCGGGACCGATAGCTTCATGAGGCAATCGTGGTGATCGCACACCTGGATGGCGTGCTGCTTGGTGCAGGGGCTGCACTCGAGACCGAGGCGCAGGATGCGCGTGCCGGGATCGAGCGGCCGGTTCTTAATCGGGTCGGTCGGGCCGAAGAGCGCCAGGGTCGGCACGCCCAGAGCGCTCGCGGCATGCATCAGGCCGCTGTCGTTGGTCACGAACGCGGCACAGCGCTCGATGAGCCCGAGGGTCTCGGCCATGCCTTGTCCCAAGGCCGGAAAGGCCGCCGGGCCGGCCGAGCGAACGGTCGCCTCCACCGCCGGCTGATCGTCCGGACCTCCCAGGATGACCCCCTTGGCGCCGAGGTGTTGCGCGACCCGCTGCGCCAGCTCCCCGAAGTTCTCCGCGGGCCAGCGCTTGGCCAGGAATCGCGGATCGCTCCCCGGATGAAACCCGACCACCGGTTGGCCGGAGCCCGCTCCGTTCTCCGCGAGGAACCGATCGGCCCATGCGCGCCCCTCGGCGGTCGCGGCGATCGGCCGCCATGACCGATCGGCCGTCAAGCCGAGCGTTTCCGCCAAAGCCAGATGCCGCTCCATCTCGGGCCGGCGGTCGTCGTCGCTGAGGAGATGTGTCTCGAAGGGATTGGCCGCCGACACGCCATACGCGACCCGGGTCGGCGCTCCACAAAGATAGGCGGCCAGGCTGGCGCGAGCCATTGCCGGGGCGGTCAGGAAAGTCCGCAGAACCCAGTCGTAGCCGGCGCGACGGATCGGGCCGGCGAAGTATTTCAGGATGGAGGCGCCCCGATACCATTCGGCTTCAGGGAGCACCAGCACGCTGTCGGCCCATCCCAGGGTGCGCGCCAGGTCCGCGGCGGCACCGCCGGTCAGAAGGAGGTCAAGGCGCGCCTCCGGGCAGCCACGTCGCAGCGTGCGGAGGAGCGGAAGCAGGAGAACCGTGTTCCCCAGACCACCCGTCGCGCACACCAGCACCCGGCGCGCTCGAGAGGGTGGCACCGGAGTCCGGGCCAAGGGCCGGAGCATCGTCGCGCCGAGGCGCAGGGCGGCTCGCCGCACCTCAAGCACGGCTCACCAGCCGCGCCGGGGCGGAGCCTTCCACGGCCCTCAGCTCGACAAGCGCGAAGCCGAGCAGGCTCCAGAAGAGAATCTGCACCGCGCTGAGAAGCAGGGTCGCCTCTCCAAAGCCATGCAGTATCAGACCGGCCAGGGCACCGAAAAAGCCGAGCCAGAGAATCCGCGCGTCAACGGTCGCCGCCGGAGCCAGGAGGCCACGCAGGCATGCGAGCCCCGCCACTCCGAGCAGGGCGATCCAGAGCACGACACCCGGAATCCCCGATCGCATGGCCAGCCCCAGGTAGCTGTTGTGGGGCGTCTGGGCCCGGTCGAGCTCGGCGAGGGACTTGTCGACATCGGAGCCCGTTCCCATCCAGGGGTTCTCGGCCAGCCGGTTCATGAACATCGCCCACTGCTCCTGCCGCCACTTGAAGGTCTCCTGATTCTCGAAATGGCCGAGCGTCAGGAAGCGCTGGAACTTCGGGCGATCCAGGATGTCGCCCTGGGTCAGCACGCCCGCCAGACCGGCGATCACGACCACGGCCGCCGCCGCCCCCAGTCGCCGGCGCGGCACGAACAGCGCCAGCGGAAGAAAGGACATGACGGCGCCCGCCAGACCACCCCGCGAGCCGGTCAGCCACAGAGCTCGCAGCATGAAGAGCAACGCCGTTCCTCCGAGAATCCTTCCGCGCCAGCCCACGCCGAGGAACAGGCGCGCTGCGGCGAACGGGATGACCGGGACGAGATACCCGGCGAGCTGGTTGCCCGTTTCGAATGGCCCGGTGGCGATGTATTGCGTCTGCGGCGCACGCAGGATGGCGAAGAGCGCGAGCCCGGCGTTCACCAGGAGCAGAACATCCACCACGCGGCGCGCCGGATGCGGATTGCGCAGGTAGCAGACGATGAGCGGGAACGGCAATAGCAGGCGGCCGACCTGGCGGTAGATGTACCACGTGTTCTTCACCGTGGTGCTCATCAGCCATCGATTCGCCGACCCGTAGCGGTAGGTGAAGGCGGTCCAGGCAAAGATCAAGACCCAGAGCACCAGGAGGGTGGTCCCCACGTGGGTCGCGAACCGGGCTTCCTTCTGCAGCCCGCTGAGAATGGCGCTCGCCACGGCAATGAGGAGCACGCCCAGGACGAGGTCGTGCAGCTCGACGCCGTGCAGCACCCCGAGATTGAAATCAATCGAGAACGGGGCCAGCGCCAGGAGGGCATAGACCGGCGCGTCCGGGAAGACCAGCCAGACCGTCACGGCGGCGCTGCCGCCGAGCACGATGGCGATGGCCAGCTGCGGCGGCAGCGTCACCACGGCCCACGCCGCGCCGACCACGAGGGCACCGACGGCGGCGATCGCAGGGGCCCAGGCAGCGGCCAGTGCCAGCCGCACGGCAGGAACGCCCGTGGGTTTCACAACGACTCAGGACTCACGCGCGGCCCCCTCCGCCGGAGCCGCGGGGGTTGCCGGATAGTAGGAAGCGTAATAGGGCAGCATGGTGTAATTGTGCGTCAGCCAGTTCGAGCGCACCGCGTTGAGGACGACCCCGACGAGGTTCAGCTTCGATAGCGTGACGTGATCGCGGATCTGCACCAGGACTTGCGCCGGGACGCGGCCCGGCCGATGCACCAGGACGATCGACGCCCCGGCGTGCGCGATGTCGGTCACCCCCGGCGTCACCATCATGATGGGCGTGTCGATGATGACGTGGTCGTAGCGGGTGCGGGCCCACTCGAAGAGCGATCGGAACTGCTCGTTGAGCCTGGCGCTGCTGGAGAGCGGTGACCCCGGCTGGCAACCGAGAAAGGAAAGATTCTTGATGTCGGTGGATTGAATCATCGCTTCCGGTTTCTGTTCTCCGGTCAGCGCCTTGGACAGGCAGGATTTCGACGGCAATTTGAAGTACCGCGTCAGGCTCGGCCGCCGGAAATCGCCGTCGATCAGCAGCACGCGCCGGTTGGCCTCCGCGAAAGCGGCGGCGAGATTCGCCGCGGTGGTGGATTTCCCCTCCCCTGGCATGGCGCTGGTGATCAGGACCGCACGGGTCTCCTCGGCGGTCAGCACCCCTTCGATATGGGAGCGAAGGATGCGGTAGGCCTCGGCGGCAGGCGAGTCGACGCGGGCGCCCACGGCCAGCTTCTGTATCACGCCGGATCCCGTCAGCGACCCCGGCTCCTGGAACGGCACCATGCCCAGGACGGGCGCCCGGAGCAGGTCGTTGGCGTGAGCCGGATCGCGCACCGAGTGATCGAGGTGCTCGCGGATCGAGGCGATCGCCAGCCCCAGGAACAGGCCCCCGAAGAGGCCGAGCATGATGTCGCGCGAATGCACCGGGGAGATCGGCCCGGCGGGAGGACGGGCCGGCTCGAACATTTCGGCGACCTGCGAATCGAGCCCGGCGGACATCGTGATCTCGTTCAGGCGGCTGACCATCTCGTTGTAGAGCGAGCGGTTGATCTCCGCCTCGCGCTTCAGGATCGCGTAGGTGATCTCGGCCTGCCCGTTCGATGCGCTGCTACGCATCGTCTGATCAATCTGATCCTTGAGAGCCTTTTCCTGTTGCTTCAACGCCGCGATCCCGCCCGAGCCGGAGGCAGGGTCTTCGGAGTTGCCCGGGGCGGCTGTCGGCTCCGCTCCGAGGGACGCCAGCTGGTCCTTCAGCTGTTGCTCTTTCTCGGCCGCGGCGATGACGTCCGGATGCTTGTCGCCGTAGCTGCGCCGCAGCTGGGCGAGACGCATCGACGCGTCGACGAGATCCTGGCGGACCTTCGTCCGCATGGCCGACTGGACCTCGCGTTCCACGGACCCCGCGGCGGGCGTGCCTTCGGAGCCCGCACCCGGACCCGGCTTCATGAATCCTGCCGTTTCGGTCTGCAGGAGCTTGAGCCGTACGTCGAGGAGCGCCTGCTGCAGCTGGCCGACCTCCTGGACCGCCAGCCCGCCCATCTCTTCGAGACGGGGAGCCGGCCGGCCGGCGAAGTCGCGCAGGCTGTCCTCGGCCTGGAGGAGCTTGTCCTTCTGCTCGTGAACTTTCCCGTTCAGCCAATCGATCGCCTGCTCGGCGCTGTGCCGCACCAGCTCGCGGTCGTGACGCAGGTAGGAGTCGGCGATGGCGTTGGCCAAGTCGGCCACACGCTGGGCGCCCCTCCCGGGAACGGCGATCAGGAGGAAAGCGTTTCCCCCGCTCGAGCTGACCCCGACCTTTTCCTGCAGCTTGGAGACATAGATGGCGCGCTTTTCGTCGGCCGTCGGAAGAGGGGCGCCCCCTTTGCCAGTGAGCTTGGCAAAAAGCTCCGCCACCCATCCGCTGCCCTGCCCGGAATCGGTGGACTTGAAGTCGATCTTCCCCTTCTGCTCCAGGTCGCGCACGGCGCCTTCGATCACCGGGGTGCTGAGGATGATCTCCATCTGGGTCAGGAGGAGATCGGCCGGCCGGCCGGTGACTTGAGGTTTCGAGTAGAGATCATTGAACACCATGGGCTGCACGCGCTGACGGTTCAGGTAGAGCCGGCAGGTCGCCTCGTAGACCGGCTCCTGCATGAAGCTGAAGAGTGCCGCGAACAAGGTGACGCCGGCGGCGCTGCCGACGATCCACCAGCGCCGCCGTGACACCATGGAGATCCAGAACCTCAAGTTAAGTATTCGGTCTTCGTTCAACGTGTGGCTCCTCCCAGCGCAAGCTCGGCGGACACGCGCACGCCGGCACCGATGGCGGGACCCTGGGCCCGCGCGAATCGATCGAACCAGATCTGGAACATCAGGAGCGCCCACAGGCTGCGCCCATGGTCGGCGGTCACCGAGTCATGCTCGCGCAGCAGGCGCTGGACGGTTGTGGCGTCGAACAGTCCCTGGCTACGAAGCCGGGATTCGGTCAACAGGTCGTTCAGCAGCGGGCGCAGCTCTCCGCGAAGCCACGAAGCGATCGGCACCGAGAAGCCGCTCTTGCGGCGGCGCAGAACCGCCTCGGGGAGGCGACCCCGGAAGGCGCGCCGCAGCACCCACTTACCGACCAGACCGCGCAGCTTGAACCGTGCCGGAATGCGGAACGCGAACTCCACCAGCTCGTGATCGAGGTAGGGCACGCGGGCCTCGAGCGACGCGGCCATGCTGGCGCGGTCGGTCTTGAACAGGATGTCATCGGCCAGAAACGTTTTCAGGTCGATGAACTGCTGGTGCTCGAGTCCGCGGGGTGGGAAGGGGCTGTCGCGCACCACGGAGGCGAACGGCTGCACCCACGCCGCTTCCTGATCCTGCGCAGGGACTGGGTCGGCCAGCAGGCCGTCGCGCAGCCAGGCGCTGCTGCGCACCATGAAGCGGGCCTGAGCCAGGAAGGGGGGGCAGGCCAGCGCCTCCTCGAGCCGCCGCAGGCGCCGGCGAAATCCGCCCCGCTTGCTGGGGCGCGCGGCGACGTCGCTCCCGAGGGCTCGAAGGACGGCATGGCGCGCCGGCGCCGGAAGGCGTTCATATACCCCGAGCATCCGCTCCGCCTTGTAGTGATCGTACCCGGCGAACAACTCGTCCCCGCCGTCGCCCGACAAGGCGACCTTGACGTCCTGGCGCGCGACGCGTGAAACGAGATAGGTCGGCAGGATCGAATTGTCGGCGAAGGGCTCGTCGAGGAACCCGGCCACCTCCTCCAGGAGCTCCAGGCAATTCGGATGCAGGATCTCTTCCCGGTGGATGGTGCCAAGGGCGCCGGCCACCTGGCGGGCATACGCGGTCTCGTCGAAATCAGCTTCCCCGAAACCGATCGAAAACGTGTGCACCGCTCCCTGGCGCGCGGCGCACATGGTCGCCACAAGGGCGCTGCTGTCGAGCCCGCCGCTGAGGAAGGCGCCGACCGGGACATCGGCTTCCATCTGCAGTCGCACCGATCGGTCGAGGTGCGCCCGCAAGCCCTCCTCCGCTTCGCGGGCGGTCTTGATCGGCTCCGCGGCTCCGAGGCGCCAGTAGGTCTCCGTGCGCACGGTTCCACCCTCGACCAGCAGCATGGTCGCCGGAGGCAGCTTGAGGACCGCCACGAACGGGGTACGCGGCGACGGGATGTACTCCCACGCGAGGTATTGACGGAGGGCGTCCCTGTCGAGCGTGCGGTCGATCCCGGGGTGCAACAGGAGCGATTTGAGCTCGGAGGCGAACACCAGCCCGTCGGCGGTCAGGCTGTAGTAGAGCGGCTTGATGCCGATCCGGTCGCGCGCCAGGAAGAGGCGGCGCGAGCGCGCGTCCCAGAGGGCGAAACCGAACATGCCGTTCAGGCGATCGAGAACGGCCGTTCCGAATTCCTCGTAACCATGGACGATCACTTCCGTATCGCTGCGCGTCCGGAACGTGTGGCCACGCGACAGAAGCTCCTCACGCAGGGCCCGGTGGTTGTAAATCTCGCCGTTGAACACGATCTGCACCGAGCCGTCCTCGTTCCCGATCGGCTGGTGGCCTCCGCCGAGATCGATGATGCTCAGACGTCGCATCCCGAGCGCCAGGGGACCTTCCACCAGAAGCCCGCTGTCGTCGGGACCTCGATGACGCAGGGCGTCGATCATGGCCTCCGCGACCCCCGCGTCGGCCGGCCGCCGTGATGCGAAGTAATAGACGCCCGCGATTCCGCACATCCGCTTACTCCGCCCTCGCCGTCAGGGCCGCCACGCGCTTCGCGCCGGCCTCGCTGCGCGGCATCATCTGCTCGTACTGACGCAGTGTTCCGTCCGTCATGCGATCGATGCTGAACTCCTTCCGTCCCCGGTCACGACCCTGGGCGCCCAGGCGCCGCGTCAATCCCGGATCGCGGAGCAGGCGCACGAGGGCGCGAGCCAGAGCCGCCGCGTCCTCCGCCGGAACGGTGATGCCGGTTTCTCCGTCAAGAACCACTTCGGGGCTGCCGCCGACCTGCGTCGCGATCACGGCCCGGCCGCACATCATCGCCTCGAGCGCCGCCACCGGCATCCCCTCTTCCCTGGAGGGGAGGATGAGGGCATCGCAGGCTTCGAGCCAGGGGCCGACGCGCCGGCGTCCCCCGGCCAGGAAAACCCTGTCGCGAAGCCCCAGGCGATTCACCCTCGACTCCAGCTCCGACCGCTGGCCACCATCGCCGACGAAGACAACCCGCCATCCCTCGGGCTCTTCCCGCCGCAGGAGATCCAGGGCCTCGATGAGCAGGTCGGGGCCCTTCTCAGGATGCAGCCGGCCGAGAAAAAGGAACAGCATCGCATCGTCGCCCAGCCGCAGTGCCTTCCGCAACCGGGACCGCTGACGTGGCCGCGATGGCTGCGGCTCGATGCCGTTCGGCACCACCGCAACGCGCTCCCGGGGGATGCCGTCGCGCTCGATGGCGCGCTCCGCCACGGCCTCCGACACCGCCAGAATGCGGTCGCTCATTCTCCCCGTCAGCCGGTTGACCCAGAGGGTCGCCCGGGCGCGGTTGTCACCCAGGCAGCGCTCGGAGGAAATGAGGGGCACCCGCGGCCTCAGTCCGACTCGCGCCAGTCGGCTGGCGCAGTGCGACCGATAGAGAAAACTGTGAATCAGGTCGAAATGGCGCCGCCTCAGGAGTCGCCGCAGTCCGTGCGCGCCTCCCACAACCTGACGCACCATGCCACCGCCCAGACCCAGCGCGATCACTTCCACGCCGCGAGCCCGCAGCTGTGCGCCGATCGGCCCCTCGTCCTCCAGGGTGCAGAGGGTGTACCGCACCTTCCCGGAGTCGTGCAGATGGGTCGTCATGCGCTCTATCATGCGCTCCGTGCCGCCATAACGCAGGCTGTTGACGACCAGTAGGACCTGCGGCGCCGCCGCTGCCGGCATGACTAGACCCTCTGCCTGTAGAGCCAGCCGATGAGATCGCTCTTCAGATACCGCAGTGATGAGGTCCGGCCCTTGCCGATACGGTAGGCAGGGATCACCTGACGCCGGGTCAACTCGTGCAACTTGGTGCGCCCGATCTTGAGGAACCCGCGGGCCTCCCGGCTGGTGAGCACCTCCTCCGGGGAGGCCAGCACGGAAAGGCCGCCATCGGCGCCATTCGTTCGGCGCGTCACCGATTTGCCCGTGCTCATGCCGTAGTCGACCGTATCATCATGCCGCTTGACCGAATTGGTCCGTATTGTCCGCCATCAGGACAAAAAAAGAGAGCCCGAATTACAGCCCTTTGGCCAGGGCCATGATGGTGCGCAGGATGATCTTGAAATCCAGGGAGAAGGACTGCGATCGCACGTAGCGCAGATCGTGCTGAATCCAGTCCTGGAACCGCCCCTTCTCGCGTGAGCTCACCTGCCAAAGCCCGGTGAGGCCCGGCTTCACGCGCATCCGCGCTTCGCGCCAGCTAGGGCATACCCTCATCTCGACATCCTGCAGCGGGCGAGGCCCGACGATGCTCATGTCGCCGGCCAGAACATTCCAGAGTTGAGGGAGCTCGTCCAGGCTGTACTTGCGCAGGAGCCGGCCGACCCGGGTGAATCGCGGATCGTTGGCAATCTTGAAGACCGGTCCGTCCATTTCATTGCGGATCTTGAGCTCCTGGCGAAGCTGCTCGGCGTCCGCCCGCATCGAACGAAATTTGAGCATGAAGAAGGGCTTGCCATCCTTTCCACAGCGCTTCTGCCGGAACAGGATCGGTCGGCCGGAATCCAGCAGGATCGCCAGGGCCACGATCGTCATGACAGGGAGCGCCAGGACCAGCGCGAGGAGACCAAACGCAAGGTCAAAGGCCCGTTTGAACGTCCCGTAGCTCTGCCGCCGCATGCCGAGACCGATGTACCGCTCGAACGGCAGGGAGGCGACACTGATCCGCAAGTCGCGCCCCATAAAGTTCAGATCGCCTACTGAAAGTGGCTGCGCGGTGGCCAGGCTGTCGCGGATCACGGCACTGTCTCCGACGTGCAATCCATCCGCCAGGATGGAGCGCTCGACGCGGGCCCGCTGCCCGATCACGACGTCCTCCCCGACCACCGTTTCCCGCAGCTGCACGCCTTCGCCGATCACGGTCCCCCGGCCGACCACCAGCGGTCCGATCA
>JAYUCR010000195.1:0-4748 GCA_043740165.1 Acidobacteriota bacterium
AGGGAAGAGGTCGCGCATCACTCGGAAGCGGGAGGCGTCGCTCAGGTTCTCCACCGGGATCCGAATGGTCGTGACGCCGGCATGGGTCTTCGCCGGGAGCGACCTGCGGAGCGCCGCGGAACGCCGGGGGTCGGCGAGATAAGGGGCGAGCCAGGCGTCGCCGGACGCGGCTTGCGGCGCCGCCAGCTCGAGCGCCGCGCCGAGGCGGGTGTCGAGCACCGCGGTTCCCTCCGTCCCGCGCTCGTGCGGCAGCGGATCGAGCCTCTGCGCCGGCTTCGGATCGGAGGCGCTGCGGCCGCTGCCATGCTTCGGCGTCGCGGCGGGCGCGCCCGGAGAGACCGCGGCGCAGATCGAGGCCGCCACGATCAGCGCGATGGGGAGCGAGGCGAACGGTGCCCTCCGGGAAGCTGCTCCCGGGCGCCACCCTGAGGACGGCGTCACCCTGCCGCCGCCGTGGCGGACTCCTCGGGAAGCCGCGGACGGACGGCCGAGAAGCCGATCTCCGGCTCGAGCGCCGCCGCCAGGCGCAGCACGGTCTCCTCGTCGAAGCGGCGCCCGACGATCTGGAGGCCGATCGGCAGCCGACCCTTCGTCAACCCGCACGGGATGGAGATCGCCGGGACGCCGGCGAGGTTGGCGGTGACCGTGAAGATGTCGGACAGGTACATGGCGAGCGGGTCGTCCACCTTCTCGCCGATCCGGAAGGCGGCGGTCGGGCTGGTCGGGGTCACGATGACGTCGACCGCTTCGAAGGCGGTTTCGAAATCGCGCCGGATGAGGGTGCGCACCTTCTGCCCTTTCAGGTAGTAGGCATCGTAGTACCCGGAGGAGAGGACATAGGTGCCGAGCATGATGCGCCGTTTCACCTCGGCGCCGAACCCGCCGCTGCGCGACCGGATGTAGAGATCCGCCAGGTCGCGGGTTCCGGGCGCCCGATGGCCGTAGCGCACCCCGTCGTAGCGCGCCAGGTTGCTGCTCGCCTCGGCGGTGGCGAGGATGTAGTAGGTCGGGATCGCGTACTCGGTGTGCGGCAGGGAGATCTCCCGCACGGTGGCGCCCAGGCGCTCCGCCGCGGCCAGGGTGGAGCGCACCATCGCCGCCACCTCGCCGTCGAGCTGCGGAGGGAAATACTCGCGCGGCACGCCGATGCGCAGGCCGGCGGCACCCCGCCCCAGGGCGGCGATGAAATCGGGCACCGGGACGCGCGCCGAAGTCGCATCGAGGGGATCGTGCCCGGCGATCACCTGGAGCACTTCCGCCGCATCGGCCACCGAGTTCGAGAGCGGGCCTATCTGATCGAGCGACGAGGCGAAAGCCACGAGGCCGTAGCGCGACACCCGCCCGTAGGTCGGTTTCATCCCGACCACCCCGCACAGGGCCGCCGGCTGACGGATCGATCCGCCGGTGTCGGTGCCGAGCGCCACCGGCGCCATGCCGGCCGCGACCGCCGCCGCCGAGCCGCCGCTCGATCCGCCCGGAACGCGCGCCAGGTCCCAGGGATTGCGCGTCACCTGGTAGGCCGAGTTTTCGGTCGAGGAGCCCATGGCGAATTCGTCCATGTTGGTCTTGCCCAGGAGCACGGCGCCGGCGGCGCGCAGCCGCGCGATGCTCGTGGCGTCGTACGGCGGCGTGAAGCCTTCCAGGATGCGCGAGCCGCACTGCGTCGGCACGCCCCGCGTGCAGAGGACATCCTTCACCGCGATCGGCACACCGGCGAGCGGTCCCATCGGCCGGCCGGCGAGGCGATCGCGGTCCACGGAGGCCGCGGCCTCGAGCGCCTCCGGCTCGTTGACCCGGACGAAAGCCCCGATGCGCGGCTCGATCGCCGTGACGCGCGCCAGGTGCGCGCGCGTCGCCTCCACGGCGGAGATCTCTCCCCGCGCGATCCGATCGCGCAGCGTGCGGAGATCGAGGCGGGTCGGGTCGCTCACCCGAGCACGCGGGGGACCTTGAAGAGGCCGCGCTCGGTCTCGGGGGCATTGGCGACGGCGGCGTCCCGATCGAGGGAGGGCTGCACGGCGTCCTCACGCAGGGCCGGCGCGCCTCCTCCGGCGTGCGACGTCGGCTCGACCGCGCGGGTGTCGAGGCGATCGAGCTGCGCCACGTGCTCCAGGATGGCGCTGAGCTGGCGGGTGAATCGCTCCTGCTCCTCGTCGTCGAAGGCGAGGTTGGCGAGCCGTGCGATGTGGCGGACTTCGTCGCGCGTGATCGGCATTCCGTGGCGCCCCCGGCCCGAATTATAACCGAGTCGCTGTGATAGCCTTCGGCACCGGAGAATCCGCCGTGTTCCGCACCCTCATAATGATGGGCCTCGCACTCTTCCCACCCGCCGCCGCGGGGGTCGCGGAGCCGGGCGCCTCCAAGGACGGCGCGCTGGTCCATGTCCTGATCGACACCATCGGGGTGGACGGCCGCGGCACGCGCCTGGTCGACACCGACGATGCCGATCTCGCGCCGGGAGCGGCCGGCGTTCTGGAGAAGATGGTGCCGCTGGTGGGGCGCGCCGATCCCCGACAGAAGGAGACCGTCCGGATCAGGGCGCGGATCACGCCGGCGGCCGATCGGCCCGACGGCGCCGCCTGCGTGCTGCAGATCGATCTCCAGGCGCAGCGGATGGTTTCGAACGCCGCGGCCAAGGGCAAACCACCGGCGCCCGAGAGCCGCAGCGCCACCATCACCCTCGCTCCCGGCCAGGAACGTCTTGTCGAGGCGTACGCCTCCCCGCTGACCGACGGGAGGGTGGCCTTGAAGGTGCGCTGCGAGCCGACGGTCGGCGACGCTTCGTCCGGCGCCGAGGCGCAGCTGGTCTCGCTGCGCCTGGAGGTCGAACGATCGGCGGCGGGAGAGGCCACCGAGCTGCTGCGCAATCAGCTTCTGACCGCGAGCCTCGGCCGGGATGCCTCCACCGTGGTCACCGCCCACATGAGCCTTCCGGACGGCGAGCAGGGGGAGAAGCGATTCCGCCAGGAGAGCCTGGAGATCGTCCTGAGCCCCATCGTCGTCAGCGGCGGGAAGATGCAGATCGTGTTCAGCCTGAGAGCCGAGGTCGCGACCGTCACCTCCGGTCGGGAGACGATCAGCCATCCGATCGAGCACAACGACACCTTCCTCGTCTCGTCGGGGGAGCCGAGACGGATCGATCTCGCCCTCCCCGGAGCTGCCGCGGAAGGCTGGACGGACCTCCACTATCGTGTCGAGATCTCCAGCCGCTTCTAAAGTGTTTCTTCGCGACTGGTACCGGTCCCTCCGGAGGGCTTATGGACCGCAAGGGTGGTGGCCGGGGCGCACCCGTTTCGAGGTGATCGTCGGCGCCGTCCTCACGCAGAATGTCTCCTGGACCAATGTCGAGACGGCGATCGGCGCTTTGCGCCGCGCCCGGGTGTTGCACCCGGATCGGATGCGCCGGCTCAGCCGGTCGCGTCTGGCCGGACTGATCCGGCCCGCGGGCTACCACAACCAGAAGGCCGGCACGCTGCGCAACGTGGTCGATCGGTTGCAGGCGCATCACGGCGGGAGCCTGTCGCGCCTGTTCCGCCAGCCGACGCCGGCGCTGCGTGCCGAGCTCCTGGGGCTCTCCGGCATCGGGCCTGAGACGGCCGATTCGATCCTGCTCTACGCCGCCGGGCGACCGGTCTTCGTCATCGACGCCTACACCCGTCGCATCCTGGCGCGCCACGGCGCGGCCTCGGGACACGAGCCGTACGAGCAACTCCGCCGGTTGATGGAGACCGCCCTGGTCCGCCGGGTGCCGGTCTACAACGAGTTCCACGCCCTGCTGGTGCGGGTCGCGAAAGACCACTGCCGCAAGAGTCAGCCGCTCTGCTCCGGCTGCCCTCTGGAGCCCCACCTCCCCGCCACCGGCCCAGCCCGGTTCCAGGCTCCCCGCCGCTGAGGATTTCCGCCGCGCGGATTGACACAAAGCATTGCCTGGTCTAGAGTAAGCGCCTTCTCAAGCGTCCCCGCGCGACGCTATCCCGCGATCTCGGTTCGGAAAATTGGACAGGGGAATTGCAGATGAAGAAACGAGCCAGCGACTCCGGATCGGTTCTGGCGTTTCTGTTCTGCCTCATGACGCTGGCAGCGGTAGGCGGCGAAGTCCGTGCCGCCGATAGCGCCATCAACGGGAAGCTGATCGACGCCGGAGGCACCGCCATTCCCGGTGCGACCGTCCTCGTCTTTTACTCCCGGGGGCAGGCCGCCGCGGCGGTGCATAGCGCGTCCGACGGCAGCTTCACCGCGTTGCTGCCGCCCGGGCGTTATGTGGTGGCGGCGGTGAAGCGTGGCTACGAGATCTCGCTTACCGAGGTTTACGCGGTCCCCGATCGTATCGTGCGGCTTCGGCTTCAGGAAAGTGTCGCCGGGTTGCCGAATCGGCTGACGGACATCGAAGGAGCTGGGACCGACTGGCTGATCCGGCAGCAGGGGGCCGATGTCCTGCGCGACCAGGAGGGCGTCTTCCCGGTTCTGGTCACCTACTCCCCCGAAAGCGCCCCTTCGGGTCGGGATCTGGCGCGAAACCTTCTGGATGTCATCGACGGCGATGTCATCCAGATTTTTGGCGCCGGCGATCTGCTCGGATTTCTGGACAGCGCCGGCTCGTCGAAGGAGATGGAGCGATCCACCGCCCTGGCGCTCAAGGCGCCGCTCAGCACCAGCCTGTCGTGGGGCCTCGACGGGCAGAGCGGGCGCGCCGGGTTTCCTCTCGAGGAGGGCTCGCTGGCCAGCGGATCCGATCGGTTGGCGGTCGG
>JAYUCR010000196.1:0-11472 GCA_043740165.1 Acidobacteriota bacterium
GTGCCCCGCGGCGTGCGGTCCGGTCGATTGGTCGAGCAGGCGAACGTCCGCCGGGAGGTCGACCTCCCAAGTGACGTCCCGCAGATCAGCGTCGGCGACAAGTTCAACCTCGAGGGTGGCGTGGGCCCGCCCCCGGTCGCGGGTGACGTCCGTGAGCCGCAAATCGATCGTCAGCGGGAGAGTCGGCTCGATGGTGGCGGCCGACGGAACGGGCCGCGGAACAGGAACGGACGCCGACGATGAGGCCACCCCTCCGGGCAGCACACCCCCCGCCAGGAGCGCCATGACAATCCATTGCCTTGAGACGCGAGGTGCGTTCGGCATCGATCGGTCCCTTTCACGCGGGCTAACCCCGTCGCGCCTCCAGCCGGAGCCGGGGCCTAAGTACTTCGAGGGTGGTCCAAAGTCAAGCAGATTCCAGCCCGGAGCCCGCCCGGAGCGCTTGACTCGGCCCCGATTACACATAGACTCGGCGGCCCGGAGGAGCGATCCGGCCATGCGCCGCATTTACCTCGACAATGCCACCACGACCCGGCCCGATCCGCGGGTTCGAAGCGCGATGGCGCCGTATCTGGGCCGGGCATTCGGAAGCCCGTCGGCGCCTCACGCCCGGGGTCGTGCTGCGCGCGAAGCGATCGAAACCGCCCGTGCGTCGGTCGCCCGTCTCGTCGACGCTCCGCCCGAGGAGATCCTGTTCACCTCCTCCGCGACCGAAGCCAACAACCTGGCCCTGAAGGGCCTGGCGCTGGCCTCGCCTCCGGGACGACTTCTCGCCGCCGCCACCGAACACATCTCGGTTCTTCATCCACTGCTGCGCCTGGCGCGCGGCGGACACGAGCTGGTTCTCCTTCCGGTGGATCCCTTCGGGCGGATCGATCTCGATCGGCTGCGGAAAGAGCTTGCGCAGGGTGCTGTGCTCCTGACGATGGCGCACGCCTCGGCGGAGATCGGCACCCTGCAGCCTCTCGCGGAGGCGGCCGTCCTCGCCCGCGCGGCCGGGGTCCCATTCCATTGCGATGCGGCCGCTTCCGCCGGACTGCGGATACCGGGCTTTACCCTCGGAGACCCCGATATGCTGACCCTGACGCCCCACCTTTTTCACGGCCCGCAAGGGGTCGCGGCGCTGCGCCTGCGTGCAGGGACGCGCCTCCTGCCGCTTGTGGAAGGCGGGGGGCAGGAAGGCGGGCTGCGCGCCGGCACGGAGCCACTCGCCGCCATCGTGGGGTTCGGAGTCGCCGCCGACCTCGCGATGAGCGAGGGGGCGCGACGCGCCGCGACCGCGGCGGAACGAGCACGGGAGTTGCGCGAGCGCATCGAGACGACCCTCCCCGGCCTCCGTCTCACCGGCCATCCTGCCGAACGGCTCCCCGGACACCTCAGCCTCTGCGTCGCGGAGGTCGACGCCGAGGCCGTGCTCCGCGCCCTCGATGACGCCGGCATCGAGGCGACGAGCGGATCGGCCTGCGCCACGATCGTCGGCAAGCCCTCGCATGTCCTCGAGGCTGTCGGCGTCGGCGCACGACTGGCGCGCGGCGCGCTCACCTTCATGTTCGGGCCCGGGAATCGCGACGGTGACGCGGCCCGGACAGCACTCGTCCTGGGGCAGGCGGTGCAACGATTGCGGGCGCTCAGCCCGCTCGTCCCCCTGGACTGAAGCGGCCTTCAGCCATCCAGCGGGTCGAGGACGAGTCCGGTCGGGACCTTGGGGTAGAAGTAGGTGGACTTCTGCGGCAGCCGCATCCCGGTACGACTTATTTCGATCACCTGCTCGATGCGTGTCGGGTTCAACAGGACCCCGAGCTGCGCGGTGGCCGCACGCGCGAGAAGCTCCGCTTCATCCTTGACATATTCAAGATGGGCTCCCCGCGCCTGGGCGTCGGCGTCGATGCCGAGCACCTCCTCGAACAGCAGCCGATGCAGGAGGATGACATCCAGCCGCTGCAGCGCCGCGGGGATCGAGCGCATGCCGGGGCGATCGAGACCGGCCCCCTCCCGCCAGCGCAGCAGGAAGCCCTGCCCCCCGCTGCCTCCGACGAGCCCGAAAACACCGGGGCGGCCGCTGCCGGCTCGCACCGCGGCAACGAGATTCGCCCCTCCGTCGATCGCCTCGACCTCGAAAAAGGGGCGCAGCGCCTGCAGGACGCCGTCGAAACGAAAGTCCGGAAGCGCTTTGACCAGCCGGTGGATCGGGAAGATGCTCAACCCCGGATCCTCGAGGCTGCAGAGGAAGACCAGCGCGTGCTCCGCGTCGGCCGCACCCGCCCGCCTCCTCTCCTCCCGGTACTGCAGCGCCGATTCGTAGCGATGATGGCCGTCGGCGATCAAGACCCATTGCCGGGCGAGAAGGTGCTGCAACCGGGACATCACCCCTTCATCCTCCACCGCGGTCAGCCGCATCTCGTGGCCGTCGCTGTCGTGGATCGGGTGCGTCGAGGGGGCCGCGAAAACCTGCCTGAGGAGCACCGCGATCTCGGCGGAGGGGTCGGGATGGAGCATGAAGATCGGGCTGAGCTGGGTTCGAGTGGCGGCGAGGAGCCGCTCGCGGTCGGCGCGCGGCCTCTCGAGCGTGCGCTCGTGGGGGATCACGATGCCCGAATCGAGCGTCTCGAGGCGGAGGCGCGCGAACAGGCCGCGACGCGTGCGGAGAGCCCCCGAAGACGTGCGGTAGGTCTGCTCCAACGCCGGAAACGTCGGCCGCGGGTCGCGTTGCAGGACCCCCTCCTCGCACCATGAATGGAGCAACCGGGCCGCCTCGGCATAAGAATCCCGCCCCGGCCCGGCGACGGGCAGGTCGACGTGGACGATGTTGTGCGGGTGCTGCGCGAGACGCTGTCGCTGCGGTTCGGAGATGACGTCGTAGGGCGGCGCGATGAGCCGGTCGAGCTCCGGGCGGAGGGTCGATGCGAAATGCAGAGCGCGGAGAGGCTCGATGCGCGGCACGGGACCTTTCAGCGACGCTCGAGCTCGAGGGTATCCTCCAGCTTCCGCATGAAGTCGGATTCAATGACACCCGAACTGCGCCTGTCGACCATGATCTTGATCCGTTTGGCCTGATCCAGTCCCTGAACCAGAATGCGGGCGCGCAGGCTCAGGACCGCTCCGTTGTCGCCCTTCGACACGATCCCCTCCAGGGAGACTTTTCCCTCCCGAACCTGGTTCATCTGGAGGATGCGGTAGGTGGCGCTGATGCGTGGAGCGGCTTCAGCGACCGCCTCGGAATAGTCGCGCGCCTGGAAATCCACGAACGAGGTCTTGACCCGCATCGCCTTCTCGTCGATCTCCTCCGGCGGGTACCCCGATTCTCCCAGGACCCGGAGCAGTCCTTGCCACAGTTTCTTCCCGCGGATGTGATAGGTGCGCACCTGGAAAGAGGAAACGGCATCCGGGTGGATCCCGGCCGTCGCATCGGGAGAGGCCGATTCCGCGGGGGGCTCGCCGGCCGGCGGGACAGCGGGCTTTTCATCCTGCGCCGACACGGGGGACAGCAGAAGCGCCATTCCGGCCACCAGGGCCAGCCACGGCGGAGTGCATCGTTTCAGGATCGGGATGAAAACCATGCTGAGCCCCGCTGCGGAACGCCCCTCGAAGGAGCGGGAGTATAGCACGCCGCCCCGGAGCCGGGGGCGCTTCGCTACCGCGCCGCCCAGGGACCTTCGGAGCCGGTGGGCCGCAGTCGTGCGTCGGCGCCTTCGGCGGTGCTCGCGAGCACCTCGGCCAGGACCTCGAGCCGGAACGGCTTGTCGAGGCACGGCCGGCCGGAGGCTTCGATGAAGGAGCGTGTGTCGGGATGGACCGTGTCGCCCGACGTGAACACGATCCGATCGCGCAGCGCCGGCCACCGGGCCGCGATGGTCTCGAAGACCTGCCGGCCGTCCATGTCCGGCATCTTGAGATCGAGCAGCAGCAGATCGTACGCGGCGTGTTCGAGCTTGCGCAGCGCCTCTCCGCCGCACGCCGCGGTGTCGATGTGATGTCCCTGGCTCGACAGCGCATCGACCAGCAGATCGAGAATCACCGGCTCGTCATCGACGACGAGGAGACGGAGCGGCCGCTCCACGGCCGAAAGGCCGGCGGGGACTCCCCCGTCGGCGGCCGCCTCCTCTCCCGCCGTCTCGCGGCGGACCGGAAGCTCCACCACCATGCACGTGCCCCGCCCTGGCTCGCTTTCGGCCCAGATGCGACCTCCATGGTCGCGCACGATGCCGTAGGAGATTGACAGGCCCAGACCGGTCCCTTCTCCCACCGGCTTGGTGGTGAAGAACGGATCGAAGATGCGCGGCAGGTTCTCACGCGCGATGCCGGGACCATCGTCCTGCACGCGCACCTGAATCATTCCCCCGCTGGATCGCGTCGAAACACTCAGGAGGCCCTGGCCCCGGTGACGGGAAATGGCGTACTGCGCGTTGTTGATCAGGTTGAGCAGGACCTGCTGAAGCTGGTTGAAGTCGAGCATCGTCCTGGGCAGATCGGTCTCGAGCTCCCGGCTGACACGCACGTTGTTGACCCGCAGATCGTACCCCTTCAGGTCGAGGGTCTTTTCGATCAGGCCGTTGAGCCCGAGGTACTTCTTCTCCGAAGGGTAGCGGCGCGAGAAGGCCTGGAGGTTCTGAACAATTTTCTGGCAACGGAGGGCGGAATCGAGGATCCGGTCGACGGACCGCTTCTGGCGTCCGTCCATGGGGCCGCGCATCAGGAGCTGCGCGTACCCGAGCACGCCCGCGAGGGGATTGTTGAGCTCGTGCGCCACACCGCTCACCACCTCTCCAAGCGCCGTGAGCTTTTCCGCCTGGACGAGATGACCGCGGGCCGCCTTGAGCTCCGAGATGTTCTTCATGATCCCCACCGTGCCGTAGGGAGTTCCCGACTCGTCGCACAGCGGCGTCGCCGCCAGGAGGACGTCCCGCAGGGACCCGTCCTTCCGCAGCGCCACCGTCTCGAAGTGCTTGAGCGGCTCTCCTTCCCGCACCAGGCGCGCGAGACGCGCCCGCGCCTCCGGCTCGGGGAAAAATTCCTCCCAGCGGCGCCCAAGCGCCTGCTCGCGATCCAGACCGAGCAGCTCCTCACCGCCGCGGCTGAACTCCGTCAGGCGGCCCTCGAGGTCCGTGGTGCAAATCAGATCCGGGAAATGATCCAGGATGCTCTGCAGCTTGAGCGCCGTTTCCCGGCGGGTACGAGCCTCGGCGAGGACTTCGTCGTACAGCATCGCATTGCGCAACGCATTGGCCGAAGCGTTGGCGACCACCTGGCAGGAGGCGATCTCCCCGATCGTGAAGGGACGGCCTTCGCGCGCCGCGCGCAGGAACAGCATGCCCAGCAGGTTTTCGCCGTGCATCAGCGGCAGGATAAGGATCGATTCGAACCCCAGGTTCTCGATGCTCGCGCGCACCTCCTGAAGCATCTGCTCCTGGGCGATATCGTTGATCACGACGGGCCGCCGGGTTTCAATCGCCCGTCGCACTTCCGGATACTTGCGCAGATCGAGGACCAGATCGCTCACGTTGGGGTCGTCGCTGCTCGCGAGGACCCTGCAGATCCCCCGCTTTTCGTCGACCTGCAGGATGGAGCAGCGCATGGCATCCACGAGCTGCGCCACCCGGAACGCCACGGCGTAGAGCACCTGGTGCAGATCGAGCGTCGAATTGGTGGCGGCGGTGACCTCGAGGAAGGCCTGCAGCTCGAGCTTTTCCCGTTCCGTCCGGCGATGGCGCTCGTGCTCCTCGCGCACCTGCCCCGCCATGTGGCCGAAATAAAGCGCCACCACGTACAGGAACGGGACGCGCGTCAACAGCAGCCAGCTGTCCCCGTGCGTCGTCCCGGCCACAAGGTACAGGTAGAGGGCGGCCACCAGCGTCGCCCCGGCGAGGAGCCGCGGCAGGTCCTGGACGATGGCCGCGAGGAGGAGAACCACGAAAAACACGACCGGGAAGCGCCCCCCATCGATCCCGGCATCAAAAAGACCGGTCGACACCAGAAAGGTGTCCGCAACCACCACGGCGTATTCAATCCGCGCGGACAGGCGCGGCGTGCGCGGGAGGAAGGTAAGCGCGATGTTGCTCAGGAAAAAGCCGGCCAGGAGCAGCCACACGACTGCCGAGGGCGAGCCGCCGGGTCCCGGCGGCAGGAGGATGGAAGCGGTGGCGAACAGGAGCAGCCAGCGCATCACCGGGCGGACCAGCCATGGATCCGGCCGTTGGAGCCGGTTCTGATCGGTGTCGGATCCCACGATTCCCTCCGGGCGCGCGCTGCCCCCGCACGTGACCAATATAGAGGGATGAGAACGACGTGCAACACCGCGGCAGCGGTCCGATTTTCTTGACTTTTGCAGATCGCCGCGTAGAATTCACAGCGCCATTACGCTTTTGGACGGTACTCTAGGAACCCGGCCCGGAGTGTGTTCGACTCTCTCAGAGAAGTGCCATCGATGCGTCTGCGAATTCTGATCACGACAGGTGCCTCGGCCGCCATGCTCGCATGGGGGGCCACGCTGGCTCACGCCGAAGCGAAGCCCGCCACCGATGTCGCCGAGGTGAAAGAGATCGACTTCGCCGGGCTCAGCGACGCGCAGAAGAAGATGGCCCTCCGGGTGATGAACACCAACAACTGCAACTGCGGATGCTCCATGACGGTCGCCTCGTGCCGTCGCGACATGAAAAATTCGTGCCGCCGCAGCCTGATTTTTGCGCGGACCGTCGTGGACGCGATACGCGAAGGCAAGGACGAGCCCGCGGTGGTCAAGGTCCTGCAGGCCAAAGCCGCCACCTTCGTGGAGGCCAAGCTGCCTGATGACGCGGGCGCCGTCTACATCATCGATATCACGAACAACCCGGTGCGTGGGCCGAAAACAGCGCCCGTGCGAATCGTCGAATTCTCCGATTTCCAGTGTCCCTATTGCGCCGACCTTCAGAAGACCCTCGATCAGGTCCTGGCCGCCTTCCCAAAGGAAGTTCAGCTCGTGTACAAGCAGTACCCGCTGAACATCCACCCCTTCGCACGGCAGGCGGCGGCGGCCGCGCTGCTGGCTCAGGGACAGGGCAAATTCTGGGAGATGCACGATCGGATGTTCCAGAATTTCACCTCGATCAACGACCAGAACATCAGAGCCTGGGCCAAGGACATCGGCATCAATCTGGTCGAATTCGACAAGGCGCTGCAGTCAGGAAAGTTCGAACCGGTGATCCAGAAGGACATGGCCGATGGGGCTGCCGCGAAAGTGCTGGGCACGCCGACCCTCTTCGTCAACGGAAAACGGATTCACGATCGATCGTTCGAAGGATTCAAGAAGATGATCCAGGAAGAGCTGGCCAGCCTTCGAACCACCGGCCCGGCGGGCTCGAAGCCGCCCGTCCCGCCGAAGAGCGCCACGACCACGCACTAGGGCCCCCATCCGCCTCTTCAACCCGACATCAGCCTATTTCTTCAGGTCGGCCAATATCCGGCGCAGCGCCTCGGCCTCAGGCTGCTCAGGCTCCAGCCGCAGGGACTCCCGGAGGTGCAGGGCGGCACGCTCCGGATCGCCGAGTCGGCCCGCATAGAGCAACCCCAGGCTGCGGTGAGCGTCGAACAAGGTGGGATCCAGCGCCACGGCACGTTCGTAGTAGGCTTCCGCGACCCGTGGCTGGCCTTTGAGTGTTTCGAGATAGCCGAGGAAATTGGCGGCCCGAGCCGAGGGAGGGTTGCCGTCCAGGGCGGCGCGGAACTGAAGCTCGGCCGTGGTCCTGTCGCCGGTGTCCAGGGCTATCTCTCCCAGGCCGCGGTGGGCCTCAGGCAACCGGGGGTCGAGCCGGGAGGCGCGCCGGAACTCTTCGAAGGCTTCCTCCTTGCGCCCCGCCGCAGCCAGCGCGTCGGCGAGGTTGATGTGGAACAGGGCATAGGAAGGATCGAACTCGACGGCGTGACGCATGGCCTGCTCGGCGGTCGCCGCATCGCCGCGCGCGAGCGCCAGCGATCCGAGATTGTTCCACGCTTTGGAGGAGCCGGGGTCGAGAACGAGGGCAAGGCGGAACTGTTCCTCGGCGCGCGCCGGATCGCCCAGGGCCCGATAGGCGGACCCGACGTTCACCACAAGATCGGCGTTCCGAGGCAGCCGATCCGACGCCTCTCTCAGGATGGGAAGCGCCTCCAGGGCCCTTCCCTGCTGCAGGATCGCCATCCCCAGGTTGGCGCTCGCGTCATGGAAATCTCCATAGATCGCAAGGGCCTGCCGGTATTCCAGCTCCGCTTGAGCGAACTGATTCTGCCGGAGGTAAGCGTTGCCGAGGTTGTATCGAATCCGCGTGCTGAGCGGCGACACCCGGGCGGCGCTCCGGTAGAGCGTGAAGTCGTCCCGCCACTCCCGAATCCGCCATGCACTGCGCCCGGTCAGCACGCCCACGATCGATAGGGCCGCGAGCCCCGCCGGCGCCTTGTGGCGCGCCGCGCTGGCGCGCTCGTAAAGCGCACCCGCGAGAAGGCACAGGCCGGCGCTCGGAAGGTAGAGAAGCCGCTCCCCGAGCAGGGTACCGATGAAGACGACCAGGTTGGATATCGGCAGGGCGCTGACGGCCAGCCAGAGCAGCGCAAACCCCACGGCCGGCCAGCGCCGGCGCAACCCCAGTCCTCCCGCCACGAGAGTCAGGACGATGGCCCCGCCGGTGAGCACCAGGGGATCCCACGCCGTCCGTACGACCGGGATCTGATGGAACGAATAGTCGGCCGAGAGCTGATGCGGCCAGAGGAGCAAGCGCGCATAGCGGGAGACACAGGCCAATGCCGTGAGACGACCCGCCAGCGGGCCGGCCGACGCGGCGGGATTGTCGACGAAAGGTATCGATACGCCGGGTCCGGGAGAACCCAGAACCGCGCCGCGTGCCGCCAGGGCCGCCAGCAACGCCAAAACGTACCCGCCTCCGAGAACGGCCCTCCGGCGACGCGCGCCCGCGCCGGATGGCGCCGCCCATTCGAACAGCACGCCCAGAGCCGGCGCGACGAACGCCGACTCCTTCGCAAGCATGGCGAGAAACGCCGCGCCGGGCGTGAAGAAGAGGCACAGCCGGCTCCAGCGCCCACGACCGCGCAGGGCGGCACGCTGCGACAGCAGCGCCGCCAGAACAAGCCCGCCCGCCAGCAGCTCGGACCGGCCCACGATCCCGGCCACGGCCTCGACGTGCACCGGATGCGCGGCGAATATCAATCCGGCCACGCACGCACCCCCGGTACTGCCGAGGAGCAGGAGCGCCAACGCCGTCACCAGCGCCGTCACCGCCGCATGGAGGAGGATATTGACCGCGTGGTACCAGCCGGGATCGAATCCACCCGCGATGGCGCGGTCCAACGCGAAGGAGGCGCTCGTGAGCGGACGGTAAAGCCCGCCACGGATGCCTGGCGCATTCCAGTAGGGCGTCCACAGCAGATGCGGCAGGGACGAGATATCCCGCATCAGCGGGTTTTCCAGGATGACCCCGCGATCGTCGAACACGAAATCGTG
This sequence comes from Acidobacteriota bacterium, assembly GCA_043740165.1. GTDB lineage: Bacteria > Acidobacteriota > Polarisedimenticolia > Gp22-AA2 > Gp22-AA2 > JAYUCR01. The sequence continues at coordinate 9,464 of JAYUCR010000196.1, forward strand.
CCGCAAGGTCGGAAGGTACAGCGCAAGTGCCAGAAGGGAGGGGGCCAAAAGCGCCGCCCGCCGCAACGTCAAGGAGCGCCCGGAGCGGCTTCCGCCGCCGGCAGGAGAGTCGCCCCCTGCAGGTCGATGTCCCGGCGATTTCCGGCGAACATGTTCACCGAGCCACCAAGGCGGGTCGTTCTGTCGGCCAACACCTCGATATCCGTCAGGAACCCGATGGTCCGGTGCGCCCAGGATCCCGATCGCCCGAGAATGTCGAACGCGACGTAGATATCGTAGGTCCCGGGATCGAGATCGAATTCGAATTGTTCAGGGAGCGTCGTGCAGCGGTACAGCTCCTGCCAGTAGGGCACGATGCTGGAAGGTGTTTCCCGATAGAGCGGAGTCGCCTTCTGCGGGTTTTCGTATCCGATGACCGGCGCCGACGGCGGCTTCTTTCCGCCTTTTCCAAGCTTCGCCGCCTCGCGCAGAAGAGCGGTGCGGAAGATCGGCGACTCGAACAGCATCAGTGTCGTGGCGGGGCGGGAGCGCTCGACGCCGGCGATGGTGAATTGATAGCCGAAGGTATAAATCGGATTACGGACCTTCGGCGCCACGGACGAGTCCCTGCCCTCCGGCGGGCGGACCACGCGGTCGTCCGGGAAGGTGCACCAGCGGCGGTTTCCGGAAAATTCCAATTGCAATCGCCCATGCCCGGCAGGCGGCGGGCCCGGAAGATGGGGAGCCTGTATCAGCGGCGGACCGGATGGCGCCGGTGGACTCTCCACGTCAGACTTGAACTGCGGGGATTCGGAGACAGCGTCATCGGGCTCGTCGGGGGGGGGAGGAGTGTCCCGTGGCGCCGCAGGGACGATCGTGGCCAGGCTCAGAAGGAGAACCAGGGTCGACCGTCGTCGCAGATCGTGGCAGGATGCTCTGGTCATCGACGCCTCGCCTTTCGGAATCGTGTCGTGGCGAGCTGCCATCCGACAACACCATGGGAATCAAGCTCGCGAAAGAGCGCGATTATACTGCCGCACGGAGGAGCGACCCAACAGGCTCGGCCGCTCCCGGAGGCCGTCTAATTCCCGGAGCTGCCCGTTCCTCGACGGTCGAGGTTGACAAACGCGGAACTGGGAAGACACCCTTCCAGTCGATGTAGCGCGGGAACATCGGTGCGGAAAAGTTTCCGGGGCGTGGTCAACTTCAGACGGGGGGGCAGCTCCGGGAATATCTGCATCGGTCTCCAGCGTGATCCCCAAGCGGGACCTGAGACGGGCGCCAATCTATCCATTTCGTTGGGGCAAGTCAAGCAAGAGATACCATTAGTTGGGGTGGCCGGATGATCGAAAAGACCTACCAGGACCTGGAATTCAGCGCGATCCTGGGCCTTCTGCACGCAGAGGCTGCCACCCCTCTGGGCGCCGCGCGCGCCCTCGCCGTCCGGCCGGATTTTAATGCCACGATCGTGCGGGATGAGCAGGCCCTGACCGTCGAGGCGCTCGACTACCTCGAGGCCCAGGGCCGTCTCCCGTTTGGGGCCCTTTCCGATCCGGAGCCGATCCTTCGCCGCCTCGCTCTCCCGGGCAACGATTGCGAACCGGCCGAGGTGCTGGAGGTGCTCCGCCTCATGAAGGCGGGGCGTGAGGTGAAATCGGCACTCGCCCTGCATCGCGGCACCTTCCGGCGGCTGTGGGGAGCAGCGCAGGACCTCCCTGATCTCGGCAATCTGGTTCGGTTCCTCGACGGCAAGATCGGACCCCAGGGGGATGTGCTCGATCACGCCAGCGACGACTTGATGACCCTCCGGCGTGAACTCCGGCGGGCGGCGACCCGGCTCGAAGGAATCCTGACCGATATCGTCAAACGGCCGGAGATCGCGAGGGCCCTCCAGGACGACTTCGTCGCCTTGCGCAGCGAGCGACACGTCATCCCGATACGCTCCGAGAGTCGATCGTCGATCGCCGGCATCGTGCACGGTGTCAGCGGCAGCGGCCAGACGGTCTTCGTCGAGCCCCTCGAAACGATTG
>JAYUCR010000197.1:0-1906 GCA_043740165.1 Acidobacteriota bacterium
GGAAAGCACCGGTTCCCCCTGCCGCTGGTCCCGCCGCCGCTGCAGAACCACGGCAACTTCGTCGCCTCGCTGGGGAAGCTGGTGCGCTGGCTGGCGGCCCGCGCCGAGGCGGAAGGGGTCGATCTCTTCCCGGGATTCGCCGCCGCGGCGCCGCTGCTCGAAGGCGACCGTCTCATCGGTGTTCGGACCGGCGATCGCGGCATCGATCGGCACGGGAACCGGCGCGCCAACTACGAGCCCGGGATCGACATCCACGCGAAGATCACCGTCCTGGCCGAGGGGCCGCGCGGCACGCTGACCAAGGTGCTGGTGCAGCGCCTCGGCCTCGACCGCGGACGGCAGCCCCAGGTCTACGCCATCGGCATCAAGGAGGTCTGGGAGTGCGCCAAAGGGTCGCTCCCGGCGGGGCGCGTCATCCACACGATGGGGTGGCCGCTCGACAGCCGGACGTTCGGGGGGTCCTTCCTCTATACGATGAAAGACGACCTGCTCGATATCGGTCTGTGCGTCGGGCTCGACTACGAAAATCCCGCCCTCGATCCGCACCGCGAGTTCCAGCGGCTCAAGACCCACCCGGCGATCGCCCCGATGCTGCGCGGCGCGAAGCTGATGTCCTACGGCGCCAAGGCGATTCCCGAGGGCGGCTACTACGCCATGCCGCGGCCGTACCTCTCCGGCGGCCTGATCGCGGGGGACTCGGCCTCGATGCTGAACCCGATGCGCCTGAAGGGGATTCACACCGGGATGAAATCGGGGATGCTGGCGGCGGAAACCATTCTCGAAGCCCTCGTGGCTGGCGACACCTCGGCGGCGTTCCTGGCGCGCTACGAGGAGCGGTTCAAGGCGTCGTGGGCCGGTCGGGAGCTCTGGAGAGTGCGGAATTTCCATGCCGGTTTCCGCGGCGGGCTCTACGCCGGCCTCATGCACACCGGCCTCCAGATCCTGACCGGCGGGCGGGGGCTCATCGATCCGATGCCCTCCGAGCCGGGGCACGAGCGGTTGCGGACGCTCGAGCAGGCGGGAAGCGCCGTGGCGCGACTGGCCCGGGACAACGCCGAGCTCCGGCTGGACGGGGTCCTCACCATCGACCGGCTCACCGATGTCTTTCACTCCGGCACCCGGCACGACGAGGACCAGCCGGCGCACCTCCTGGTGGCCGATACCGACCTCTGCGAGACCCGCTGCGTCCGGGAGTACGACAATCCCTGCCAGCGCTTCTGTCCCGCGGCGGTCTACGAGATGGTCCCCAAGGAGGGCGGCGGAAAGCGGCTGCAGATCAACGCCAGCAACTGCGTTCACTGCAAGACCTGCGACATCCTGGACCCCTACCAGATCATCACCTGGGTGCCGCCCGAAGGGGGCGGCGGCCCGGAATATAAAAACCTCTAGTGCCGCTCCCCTCCATCCCGTTCAGCCTGGTCCTGGCGCTTCTGCTGGTGGCCGGCAACGCCTTTTTCGTCGCGGCCGAATTTTCCCTCGTCAAGGTGCGCGCCACGCGGCTGGAGGAGATGGCCCGCTCCGGCCTGCCCGGGTCGGCGCTGGCGCGCGCGATGGCGGAACGGCTGGACGAATACCTCTCGGCCTGCCAGCTCGGCATCACCATGGTCAGCCTCGGCCTCGGCTGGGTGGGGGAGGCGGCCTTCGCGCGGATTTTCGAGCCGATGCTGGCCGACCTCGGCCCGTTCGCCGCCCTGACGGCGCACACCATGGCGCTGGCCGCCGCGTTCGCTTCCATCACCGTGCTGCACATCATCCTCGGCGAGCTGGTGCCGAAAAGGCTGGCCATTCGGCGGCCGGGGCTGGTGGCGCGCCTCACGGCGCTGCCGCTGACTCTCTTCCATCGCCTCTTCTTTCCTGTTCTCTGGGTGCTGACCGCCAGCGCCAACGCCGTGCTGCGCCTGTTCGG
>JAYUCR010000198.1:0-4724 GCA_043740165.1 Acidobacteriota bacterium
GCCGCCCGCCTCGATCATCCCGCCCGCCAGGCGCAGATCTACGAGACCGCCGCGCGTGTCTTCTGCGAGAAGGGCTACGAGAAGGCCTCGATGGGGGACATCGCCGAGAGCCTCGGCATGACCAAGGCCGGCGTCTACCATCACATCGAGAGCAAGGAAGAGCTGCTCTTCGCCATCATCTCGTACGGCATGGACCTGTTCGAAAAGCAGGTGCTGGATCGGGTCACCGGGATCCGCGACCCGATGGAGCGCCTGCGCGCCACGCTGCGCGCCCATCTCCTGCTCGTGCTCCGCGACCGGCCGAAGGAGGTCACCGTCATCCTGCACGAGACGAGCGCCTTGCCGGCTGCGGCGCGCGCCCGCGTCAACGCCCGCAAGAAGCGGTACATCCGGTTCCTGGAGAAGACCATCCGGGAGCTGGTGATGCGCAAGAAGGCACGCCGGGTCGACCCGTCGATCGCGGCCTTCGCGCTCCTCGGCATGGTGAACTGGACCTACCAGTGGTACCGCCCCGGCGGTCGCCTGAACGCCGCCGAGCTGGCCGACTCGATGACCGACTTCTATCTCAAGGGGCTGATCCTGTGAAGACGACGCGACCGGTCGGCATCGCGGGATACGGCGCTTACGTCCCGAGGCTTCGCGTGCCGACGGCGGTGATAGCGGCCGCCTGGGGCCGCGCCGCGGACGGCCGCGGGCCGCTGCGCGAGAAGTCGGTGCCGGCGCTCGACGAGGACACCGCCACGATGGCGATCGAAGCGGCACGCTACGCCCTGGCGCGGGCGGCGGCGTCCGGCGGCGCGGGCGGCGGCGAAGGCGTGACCGAAAAGATCCGCGCCGTCTGGGTCGGCACCGAGTCGAAGCCCTATGCCGTCAAACCGACCAGCACCATCGTGGCCGAAGCGATCGGCGCCACGCCCTGGGTCAGCGCGGCCGATTTCGAATTCGCCTGCAAGGCCGGCTCGGAGGCGATGCAGGCGGCCTGCGCCTACGTCGGATCGGGGATGGCCGAGCGCGCCCTGGCGATCGGCATGGACGCGGCGCAGGGGAAGCCGGGCGACCACCTCGAGATGACGGCGGCGGCGGGCGGCGCGGCGTTCCTCTTTTCGCCGGCCGACGACGCGATCGCGACCGTCGAGGCCTCCTGCTCCTACGTGACCGACACTCCCGATTTTTTCCGCCGCCAGCACATGCACTACCCCGAGCACGGGCACCGCTTCACCGGCGAGCCGTCCTATTTCACCCACACCCGGGCGGCGGCGGCGCGGCTTCTCGAGAGCCTCGGCCTCGGCCCCTCCGACTACCACTATGCCGTCTTCCATCAGCCCAATCCCAAGTTCATGCGCCGCGTGGCCGCCGAGCTCGGCTTCACCGAGAAGCAGGTGGCGCCGGCGGCGGTCGTCGATCGGATCGGCAACACCTACTCCGGGGCCTCGCTCCTCGGTCTCGCGGCGGTCCTGGACGTCGCCGGCGCCGGCGATCGGATCTTTTTCTGTTCCTACGGGTCGGGGGCGGGGAGCGACGCCTTCTCGTTCGTGGTCACGCGCCGCCTGGAGGCGGCCCGCACCGTAGCCCCGAGCGTGGCGGAGCTCCTGGAGCGCCGGCACGAGGTGTCCGACTACGGCCAATACCTGAGACTGGCCGACGGCGTGCGGAGGCTCTGAGGACCATGCGCGACGTGGCGATCCTGGGCATCGGTCAGACCCCGGTCGGGGAGCACTGGGGGCGCTCGATCCGCGAGCTGGCGGCGGAGGCGATCGGGGCCGCGCGGCTCGACGCCGGCAGCGAGCGGGTGGACGCGCTCTACGTCGGCAACATGGCTTCAGGGGCGCTGTGCGGACAGGAGAACCTGGCCACGCTGGTCGCCGACGCCGCCGGGCTGCTGCCGGTCGAGGCGGTCAAGATCGAGGCGGCCTGCGCCTCGGGAGGGGCCGCGGTGCGCGCCGCCTACCTCGCGGTCGCGGGCGGGACGCACGATTTCGTCCTGGCGGTCGGGGTCGAGAAGATGACTGACCTGCTCACCGACGGCGTCACCTCCGCCCTGGCCACCGCGGCCGACGCCGACTACGAGGCGGGGCACGGCGTGTCGTTCGTCGCGCTGAACGCGATGCTGATGCGGCGCTACATGCACGAGCACAAGGTGAGCCGCGAGGCCTTCGCGCCGTTCGCCGTGGTGGCGCACGACAACGCCGCCCTCAACCCGAACGCCCTCTACCGCCAGCCGATCACGGAGGAGGAGTTCTCCCGGTCCCCCATCGTGGCCGATCCCATCGGCATCCTCGATTCGGCCGCCATCTGCGACGGGGCCGCCGCGGTGCTGCTGGTTCCCGCGCCGGAAGCGCTGCGCGCCCGCCGGCCGTTCGTCCGGATCGCGGCCTCGGCCTGCGCCACCGACACGATCGCGCTGGCTTCGCGGCGCGATCCGCTGGTCTGGGAGGCGGTCGGCGGATCGGCGCGGGCCGCGTTCGATCGCGCGGGCGTGCGCCCCGGCGACATCGACCTGTTCGAGCTGCACGACGCCTTCACCATCGTTTCGGCGCTGACGCTGGAGGCGTGCGGCTTCGCCGACCGCGGGAGCGCATTGAAGATGGCCGCCGAGGGGCGCCTGCGGCGCACCGGCGATCTGCCGGTCGCCACCCTGGGCGGCCTGAAGGGGCGAGGCCACCCGGTCGGGGCGAGCGGGACCTACCAGATCGTCGAGGCGGCGCTGCAGCTGCGGGGGGCCGCCGGCGGAGCCCAGGTGAAGGGGGCGCGCACCGCGATGGCGCAGAGCGTGGGCGGGTCGGGGTCGGTGGCCGTGACCCATATTCTTCAGGTGTAGAGATGGAGCTGCCTCGATACCATCGATTGCGGAATGCGCTCTACCGGCTGGAAGGATCCGTCTGCCGGGCCTGCGGAGCGCGGGCGTTCCCGGCGCGCCCTCGCTGCCAGGCGTGCGGAAAAGGCGAGACGGCGCCTCTGGCGTTCTCGGGGCGCGGCCGGCTCTACTCCTTCACCCGGGTCGCCCAGCCGCCGCGCGGCTTCGCCACCGTGGCGCCGTACGCCGTCGGCATGGTGCGCCTCGACGAAGGGCCGATGGTGACCGCCCAGCTCGCCGACGTCGAGGGGCTGGAGCTGACGCTCGACATGGAGGTCGAGATGTGCACGCGCAAGATCCGCGACGCCTCGGAGAACGGCTTCATCGTTTACGGCTACAAGTTCCGGCCGGCGCTCCGTCCCTCCGGCCGCGCCTCGGAGAAATCGTGAGCCGCCCCGCCTCCCGGGTCATGAGCCTCAAGGACGCGGTCGCGGCGATCCCCGACGGGGCGCTGATCACGTTCGGAGGATTCGACATCAATCGCGCGCCGATGGCGCTGGTCCGGGAGATCGTCCGGCAGGGAAAGCGCGGCTTGCGGGTGATCTCGCCGCCGAACCCGCTGCCGCTCGACCTGCTCGTCGGCGCGGGTGCCGTGGTCGAGGCGGATTTCGGCTACCTCGGCTTCCAGTACGAGGGGGGCTTCGTGGTGGCGCCGAACGTCCGCCGGGCGATCGAGCAGGGGACCCTGCGATGGCGCGAGCGCGACGTGTTCGAGATCGTGCAGGGACTGCGCGCCGCGGCGACCGGTGTTCCCTTTCTCCCGATCCCGGGAGGCGAGGGGAGCGGCTACCCCGAGGTCAATCCGACCCGCCGCATGCCGCTCGAGCCGGGCGGGGCCACCGTCGCCGTGACGCCGGCGCTGCAGCCCGACGTGGCGCTCCTGCACGCGCAGGAGGCGGACCCCGATGGGAATCTCCTGATCACCGACCCGTACGCCGACGACCTGGTGGCGCGCGCCAGCCGGCGGGTGATCGCCACCGCGGAGCGGATCGTCGCGCGCGTCGAGCAGCCGACGATCTCCGGCGTGCACGTGGCGGCGGTGGTCGCCTCCCCGGGCGGCGCTTTCCCGACCGCCTGCCACGGACACTATCCGCACGCCGCCGCGCCGCTGCGCGACTGGGTCGGCAGGGCGACCAAGGGGAGCTTCGCCGCCTTTCTCGCGGAGACCCTCACCTGCCATCCGGACGAGGAAAGCTACCTGGCCGCGGCGGGAGGGCTGCCGGCGTGGGACCGCGCGCCGATTCGGGAGACGGGATCCGCGCCGGAGCCGGCCGCCGTCGATCGCCTGATCGTCGGCATGGCACGGCGCATCGCCGACGGGGACCGGGTGGTGACCGGGCTCGCCTCGGCGCTGCCGATGCTGGCCGTGGCGGTGGCGCGCGCCACGCACGCGCCGCACCTGTCCTACATCAACTGCGTCGGCGCGGTCGACCCGGAGATCGACGTCATCGGCCCCACGTCGGTCGACGTGCGACTTCTCGATCGCTGCCGCGGGCGGGTCATCCTGACCGACATGTTCGATCTGGCGCGCCAGGGGCGCATCGACCTGATGTTCTTCGGCGCCGCGCAGGTGGACGGCGCCGCGCGCCTCAACCTGACCTGCATCGGGAGCTACGCGAGACCCAAAGTGAAGCTGCCGGGGCCGGCCGGCTCGACCTCCATCCGGCCGTTCGTGCGCAAGGTGGTGGTACTGATGCCGCGCCACACCCCACGCGCCCTGGTGGAGAAGGTCGATTTCGTCAGCAGCGCCCCCTCGCCGCTCAACCGCGAGACCTGGGTGGTGAGCGATCTCGCCATCCTGAGGCTGGAGGGGGGCCGGCTGCACGCCGCCTCCCTCCACCAAGGTGTGGCCGACACCACGTTGCGCGAA
>JAYUCR010000199.1:0-11444 GCA_043740165.1 Acidobacteriota bacterium
TAGCGGGTGAGGCCCGCGGTGTCGTGGATGTCCAGCTTCTCCATGAGATTCTGGCGATGCTTCTCGACGGTCTTGATGCTGATGCCCAGCTCCGACGCGGCCTGCTTGTTGGCCTTCCCTTCGGCGATGAGCTGCAGCACCTCCACCTCGCGCGAGCTCAAGCGGGCGAGGCGCCCCGGCGACCGCTGATGCCTGTCGAGGAGCCGCTTGGAAATGGTCGGGCTGAAAACCGTCTTGCCCGCGTGGACGTCCCGGATGGCCTTGGCCAGGAGGTGCGCGGAGGTCTGCTTGATCAGGTATCCCGCCGCGCCCAGCGCGGCCGTCTGCTCGACGTACTCGTCATCGCTGTGCGCCGAAAGGATGAGGATCCGCGTGGCCGGGACCGCCTTCAGGATCTGCCGCGTGGCTTCGAGACCGTTCAGGAGAGGCATCGCGATATCCATGACCACCACCGCGGGGAGCAGCGTCCTGGCGAGCTGCACCGCCCGGCGGCCGTCCTGCGCTTCGCCGACCACTTCGATGTCGCGCTCGGCCTTCAAGAGGGCGCGCAGCCCCTCCCGGACGACCAGGTGATCCTCGGCGAGCAGGACGGTGATGCGTTTCATCTCCTGCCATTCATCGGTATCTGCGCCCGAATGGTGGTGCCCTTGCCCGGGCTCGAGTCGACACTGAAGGCGCCGCCGACCATCTCGACGCGCTCCCGCATGCCGAGCAGCCCCAGGTGCGTGACTCTCCCGCCGGATAACACGCGCTCCACCTGGAAAGACTTGCCGTCGTCATGTATTTCCAGGCGCACGTCCCCCTCGATTTTTCGAATGTCCACGCTGACCCGGGAGGCCTGGGCATGCTTCGCGACGTTCGTGAGCGACTCCTGGCCGACACGATAGAGCACGGTGCGCTTGTCGCTGTGGAGTTGTTCGACCGCGGCGAAGGCCGAGAACCTGATCGGAATGCGCGTCCGCTTGGTGAATTGCCGCATGAAGGCGTGGAGGGCCGGGATGAGACCCAGGTCGTCCAGGATCGGCGGGCGCAGCTCGCGGGCGAACCGGTGCACGATCCGCATCGTCTTCTCGAGGAGGCGTTGCGTGTTGGCGATTTTCTTCTCCAGGCCCTTGGTGTTGACCGCGGCTTCCATCTTCAAGGTGGCGAGCCTGACCGTGACCCCGGTCAGTAACTGGCCGATCTCATCGTGGAGCTCGCGGCTGATCTGCCGCCGCTCCTCCTCTTGCGCGGAGAGGACCCGGCGGGACAGATGCTTCAGGTGTTCCTGCATGTGAATGGCCTCTTTCAAGAGCAGGTTGTGGCGCCGTGTGCTGATCCTGAGAGCCTTCTCCACGCCGCGGCGGTCGGCGACAGCCAGCGCGCGGGTGCGCTGGCGCGGCGCCCGCGCATTTCGTCGGGACAGTCTGCCGGAAATCACACGCCACCTCGGAGGATGCTCTGAGTCTTGTGCATTATGGGGCGGCACGCCCGGAGCCGTCCATGGGGTATTGACCTACTGACCCACGCACGGTGGGGTGCATGCCGGGAGTCGGGCAGCGTGACGTGGGGGCTATGACCTGTTCGCGATGCTCAGAGAAGAGTCCAATGTGATGGTGAGCTCCGTGCCCGCCGGGATCTTCAATTCCTTCCCTTTGGTGCCCGCGGCGATGCCGGTTCCGATGCCGCCTCCCACCACGGCGCCCAGAGCGGCGTCCTTCGTGCTGCCGCCCAGGATCTTCCCGAGGATGGCCCCTCCGGCGGCGCTGCCTCCGATGATGCCGGCGGTCTTTCCGGTGGAGCTGGCCATACTGGTGAGAGAACCGTCGAGGGGCGCGCTGATGCCGGAGGGAGTCGTGATCTTGTCGAAGGAGAGGACGACGGCTCCACCCTTCTCCGAGATCTTCAGCCCCTTCGTGCCTGGCACCACCTGCGTCACCCGGCCGTGGATGGTGCTGCCCGCAGGGATGGCGATCCGATCCCCTACAATGACGGGAGCCGTGGTCGTGGCGGTGAGAGAGTCTCCCACCTGGCTCGTTCCGGAACCGACGGCTGTGGACAGGGTCACGTGCACTTCCGTCCCCTGCGGAACAGTGATGTGAACGACGGCAGGCGCGCTCGGCGCGCCCGACATAGGGGCTTGCTCCGGCGCCTGCTGCGAGTCGCATCCGGACAGGCCCGCGACCAGGAACGTCGCCATGAGGAGTCCCATACCGCTTCGACTGCCATAGAGTGAATTCATTTCATCTCCTTCTCGGCGGACTGTGGCTGGAGATCCCGGTAGGGTAGGTATCGCAACCAGACCCTTGGCGCTCATGATGTTATCCTCCCCAGGCAGGCTGGTTCGGCGCCACCACTGGTCACGCTAGACCATGGCTCGTTGAGGGTCCATGGGGTGTTACCCTACCAATGCCCGGTGAAGGATGAGGGTCACGGAGATCTGGCGCTACCCGGTCAAAACGACGGCCGGAGAGCTGCTGCAACGGGTGGCCGTGGGTCCGCTCGGCATCGAGGGCGACAGGCTCGTGCATGTCGAGGACGCCGACGGCCGGGTGATCACCTCCCGCTCGCATCCGCGCTTTCTCGGTCACAAGAGTTCGCTGGGCACGCAAGGCGAGGTGCTGGTGGACGGGCGTCCATGGGACAGCCCGAATGTCGCGGCCGAAGTGGCGGAGATCGCCGGTCCGGGGGCGCGCCTGGTGCGCTATGAGGGAGCCGGACCCGCGCGCTTCGACGTGCTGCCGCTGCTGGTGGCGACCGACGGGGCCATCGCCGCCTTCGGTCACGATCGCCGCCGCCTGCGGCCGAACATCATCGTCGGTGGTGTCGAAGGTCTCACCGAGGGCGAGTGGCCGGGGGCGTGCCTCCTGATCGGCAAGGTCCGCATCGGCGTTCAGGATCTGCGCCTGCGCTGCGTCATGACCTCGTACCATCCCGACACGCAGGTCCAGGACAAGGAGATCACCCGCGGCATCTACCAGCGCTTCGAGGGCAAGCTGGCGCTCAACTGCTTCGTGATCGAAGGCGGCACCATCGCCGTCGGCGACGAAGTCCAACTGGCGCGCGGACGCGGCTGCGCGGGGTAGGATGACCCTCGCACGACTGGAGGAAGTCATGATCAACTCAACGTCAGTGATGACCGCTTCACTCATCCTGTCGATGGCCATGGGTTCAGCGACTGCAGGTGCCGCCAAAGAACACACTCTGACTTTGCAGTTCACTCCACAGGAAACCACTGGATCCAGTGCCCCGGGTGCGTTTGATGACATGGCATCGCGCCCGGTCAGCCTCCAATTCGAGGACGACCGGCCAGCCTCCGAGAAGCCGGTGGTGGGTGAAGGCACGGACGACAGCGATCGGCCCTTCCCCTGGCGGGCGACTAATTCACCTTCCGACTTCGCCAATGAGGTGTTCGTCCGGACAGCACAAGGCTGGGGCGTGCGCTTCGATCAGTCGGCACCGCTCGTCCTGGCGGTTCGCCTGACGCGATTCTTCGTTTCCGAAAAGGACCAAGCCGTCGGATCGACCTTCGCCGCGGAGGTCCGCGTCGCGTTCGAGCTGCGAGATCGCAGCGACGCCGTTCTAGCTTCGGGAACCGCCGGCGGCGACGCGCGACGATACGGGAGAGCGCGAAGCGCGGACAACTGCAACGAGGTTTTGAGTGATGCGATGAAACATGCCTACGCCACACTTTTTGATCATCCCGGACTGAAGGCAGCCTGGTCAGGCAGGGGTTCGGCTCCAGAATCCAAGTCGCAGGGCATCTCGCCGGCAATGCTCTTGTCCGACGTTGTCGCCTTGAAGAATCAAGGGTTGACCTCAGATTTGATCATCCGGTACATCAATCAGCAAGCGCTCGCCACACCCCTTAACGCGCAAGACTTGGGAGAATGGAAGAAGGCCCAACTGCCAGAGACTGTCATCCAGGCAGCGTTGGAACGATCCGCTGCTGTAAAACGGCCTTGAGCCCACCCGGAGCGAGCCTACGCGGCTCGCTCCGCCTGTAGCAGTATCAGGGCGGCCAGATGGCGCGCCTCCTGACGCGTCAGGCGGATTACCGGATACGCATCTGCCACGCTTCCCCTGATGTGCATCTCGATGCCGGAACGGACCGCACCCCGAATCACCCGGATTTCCCCTGCGCGCTCATCCATGATTTTCATGGCTCCTCTAGGGGAGAGCCGGAGCGTCCGACTCCTCCACGTATACTTATGCGCGCCGTTCATGAAGGGTGCGTGACCCTTCTGTCACAGGTGTGTGGATGACTCAGATCGAAAAGGGCCGTCGGTTCCGCGCGCTCCACGATGGGCCGGGGACGTTCGTCATTCCCAATCCCTGGGATGCCGGCACCGCCCGCATGCTGGCGGCGCTCGGATTCCAGGCTCTGGCCACGACCAGCGCCGGCTTCGCCTTCACGCTCGGGCGGCGCGACGGAGAGCGGCTGGTGACGCGCGACGAAGCGCTCGCCCACGCGCGCGCCATTGTCGAGGCGACGGACCTGCCGGTGTCAGCCGACCTCGAGAACGGGTTCGGCGACGACCCTGGCACGGTGGCCGAGACGATTCGGCTGGCGGCTGCGACGGGCCTGGTCGGTGGGTCGATCGAAGACGCCACCGGCGATGCGCGGCGCCCGATCTACGATCAAGCGCACGCGGTCGAGCGGGTGGCGGCGGCCGTCGAAGCGGCCCGGTCGCTCCCCTTCCCGTTTCTGCTGGTGGCGCGGGCGGAGAACTTCCTCCATGACCGTCCCGATCTCGACGACACGCTGCTCCGGCTGAACGCCTACGCGGCGGCCGGGGCCGATGTGCTCTATGCGCCGGCCCTGCCGGACCTCGACGCGATCCGGACGGTCTGCGCCGCGGTGGCGCCGCGTCCGGTGAACGCCCTCGCCGGCAGGAAGGGAGACGGCCTCACGGTCGCGAACCTCGCCGCCGCCGGCGTGCGGCGGATAAGCACAGGCTCGGCGCTGTCGCGCGCCGCGCTCGGCGCCTTCCTGCGCGCCGCGCGCGAGATGAAGGACGACGGCACCTTCACCTACGGCGACGAGGCGGCGTCATTCGCCGAGCTGAACCGGTTCATGGGAACCGGGCGAGGACGGTGAGATGGCGTACGCGGTGGGGGTCGGCCTCGCCCTGGCCGTCTGTCTGTGGGCGACCTGGATCGGGCTCGACCGCGACCGCGCCTTCTATCCGACCGTGATGATGGTCATCGCCCTCTTCCTCGGCCTCTCCGTCCTGGGCTTCAAGGGCAACCGATGGGTGCTCGTCGGCGCGCTCTTCGCGCACGGTGTCTTCGACCGTGCCGGCCTGGTGGCCGATGTTCTGCCTGACTTTCGACATCACCGCCGCCGCCTACCTGGCGTGGCTTCTCAAGCGCTCGCGGCCCGTCGCCGAAGGGACGATGCGCAGGACGATGAGCCGCCTTATCCTTATTGTTGTGGCCACCGGGCTGGCACGGGCGCAGCCGCGGGCGACACCTGATTTCCAGGCCGCGCGCGATGAAACGGCGAAGCTGTTGTCGGACCTGGTCCAGGCGGACGCATCACGGTGCCGATGATGGGCATCGGCGCCAACGACTCCGCCTTCCTGCTGGTGCGCGGCGCGCAGTCCTACGGGATCCGCATGACCTCCGAGATGTCGGATCTCACGCGCGGTCACCGACGTGGCGGCGAGCCGGTGGATCAGGAGCGCCCGGCCCGCGGCCGGGGCCGGCGGCGCCGCCGCGCGGTCTTCGCCCGCGGGCTCCCCGCCCGCGGGATGCCGGCCCGCGTGAGGCTCTCCGGATCGAGGAGGCGGGCGAGCGCCTTCTCGCCCAGGCCGGTCATCTCCCGCGCCACGTCGAGGATCGGGCGCCCTTCGGCATAGGCGCGCTTGGCGATCGCGGCGCCCCTTTCGTAGCCGATGACGGAGTTGAGCGCCGTCACCAGAATCGGATTGCGCCCGAGAGCCAAGGCGATCTGCCCGTGGTTCACCTCGAAGCCGGCGATCGCCTGATCGGCGAGGGCGCGCGACGCGGCGGTCATCAAGTTGATACTCGACAGGAGGTCGAAGGCGATCAGCGGCAGCATGACATTGAGCTGGAACGATCCCGATTGCGCCGCCACCGCGATGGTGACGTCGTGGCCGAGGACCTGCGCGCCGGCCATCGCGACCGCCTCGGGGATCACCGGGTTGACCTTGCCCGGCATGATGCTGCTCCCGGGCTGCAGCGCCGGCAGGCGGATCTCGGCCAGGCCGGCCAGCGGGCCGCTGTTCATCCAGCGCAGGTCGTTGGCGATCTTCATCAGGGCCACGGCCGCGGCGCGGAGCTGTCCGCTCATCTCGACCGCGGTCTCCTGCGAGGAAAGGTCCTGGAAGTGGTTGGCGCCGGCGACGAACCGGATGCCGGTGGCGCGGGAAAGCCGCGCCGCCATCCGGCGTCCGAATTCCCGATGGGCGTTGACGCCGGTCCCCACCGCCGAGCCGCCGAGGGCGAGCGCCTGCAGCCGCGGGAGCGAACTCTCGATGCGCGCGGCGGCGGAGCGCACCTGGGCCGCCCATCCCCCCAGCTCCTGCCCCATGCGCAACGGCATCGCGTCCATCAGGTGGGTGCGGCCGGTCTTGACGACACCGCGCAGCTCGCGGGCCCGCCGCTCGATCACCCTCGCGAGATGGTCGAGGGCCGGCAGCAGGGCTTCGCGGATCTCGAGGCAGGCCGCGACATGAATCGCCGCCGGGATCACGTCGTTGCTGCTCTGCCCCAGGTTGACGTGATCGTTCGGGTGCACCGCCCGCCCGAGCATGGTGCTCGCCCGGCGTGCGATCACCTCGTTGGCGTTCATGTTGGTGCTCGTCCCGGAGCCGGTCTGGAAGACGTCGACCGGGAACTGGCCGTCGTGCCGCCCGCTCGCCACCTCGGCCGCGGCCGCCGCGATGGCCGAGGAGCGCGCCGCGTCGAGGAGCCGCAGGTCGCGGTTCACCCGCGCCGCGGCCTCCTTGATGAGGCCGAGAGCCCGCAAGAACGGTCGTGGCATCCGCAGTCCGCTGATGCGGAAATTCTCCACCGCGCGCTGCGTCTGCGCGCCGTAAAGGGCGTCGGCCGGGACGCGGACCTCGCCCATGCTGTCCCGCTCGATGCGTGTGCGGGGGCTGCGTCGGGGTGCGCGCCGGGGTTCGGGTCGTCGTGCGGACGGCTTCGGCTTCTTCATCGGGTTCCGAACGCCCATGATACCCCCGCGACGACGCCGCCGGATGGGGTACGCTAGCCATCATGACCACGACGCGGATCTACCTCGTGCGCCACGGCGCAACCACCGCCACGACCGGCGAGCGGTTTTCCGGCGCCGAAAACGTCGACCTGACCGAGGAAGGGCGATGGCAGGCGGCGCGCCTGGGCGACCGGCTCCGGGATGAAAGGATCGCCGCGGCCTACAGCAGCCCGCTTTCACGCGCCATGGATACGGCGCGGCTGGTCGCGGAGTGCTGCGCGCTGTCCATCGAGACGCGTGACGGGCTGCGCGAGATCAGCCACGGAAGGTGGGAGGGGCTGACGCGCCGCGAGGTGGAGACCCGCTTCCCCGGCGAGATCGCGGCCTGGGAGGCCGATCCGTTCCGGTTCGCGCCGGAAGGGGGCGAAACCGGCGCCGCGGTGCTGGCGCGCGCGGCGCCCGCGCTCCACGACATCGTGGCGCGGCACCCCGGCCAGCGGGTGCTGGTCGTCTCGCACAAGGCCACCATCCGACTGCTGCTGTGCGGCCTTCTCGGGATCGACCCGCGCGGCTACCGCGACCGGCTCGACCAGTCGCCCGCCTGCGTCAACGTGCTCGACTTCCACGATCCGGCACCGATGCGGCTGATGCTCTTCAACGACACCTCGCACTATGCGCAACCGCTTCGGACCGCTCCGGGTCGGACCATCCCTTGACCGGGGGACCGGCCGGAAGCGGGCCCGCGGGAATGGAGGGCACGCGATGCTTTACATGGTCATCGAGCACTTTCGGGAGGGAGACGCGCTTCCGGTCTACCGCCGGTTTCGCGACCGGGGACGGCTGGCGCCGGAAGGTCTGCGCTACGTGACGAGCTGGGTCACCGGGGACCTGCGCCGCTGCTTCCAGGTCATGGAGTGCGAGGACCCCGCGCTGCTGGCGCAGTGGACCGCGCGCTGGGAGGACCTGGTCGATTTCGAGGTGATCCCCGTCATCACGTCGGCCGAGGCGGCGACGATGGTCGGTCCACGGTTGTGATGCACCGCGCCCTCCGTTTCTGCCCGGCATTCCTGCTCCTGGGTCTCGTATCCGCCCCCGTCCCCGGCCAGGAATCGCGGATAGGCGCTCTGGCGCTGGCGCACGTGACCGTGATCGACATGACCGGTGCGCCGGCGAAGCCCGATATGACGGTGGTCGTCTCGGGCAGCCGCATCGTGGCGGTCGGGAAAACCGGGCGCGTGCGCCTGCCGGAGGGCGCGCAGGTCATCGATGCCGCGGGCAAATTTCTGATCCCGGGCCTGTGGGACATGCACGTGCACCTCACGGAAACCGAACGGACGCTTCCGATGTTGGTCGCGAACGGCGTGACCGGGGTGCGGGACATGGGAGGCAATCAGGAAAGTCTATTCCGTTGGCGGGCGGAGATCGCTGCCGGCGCGCTGCCGGGTCCCCGCATCGTCGCCTGCGGCCCGATCCTCGACGGACCGGAGCCGGCTTCCGATCCCGCTTACACCGTCATCGTCGGCGACGCCGCCGCGGGGCGGCTGGCGGTGGACACGCTCGCTCAGCAGGGGGCCGACTGCGTCAAGGTCTACGACCGTCTCCCGCGCGAGGCCTATTTCGCCATCGTGGAGGAGGCGAGGAAGAAGGAGCTCCCCGCCGTCGGGCATGTCCCGCTTTCCGTGACGACGCTCGAAGCCTCGGAGGCGGGGCAGCGAAGCATCGAGCACCTCGGCACCATCCTGGAAGGGAGCTCGTCCATCGAACCGGAGCTGCGGAAGCTGGCCGAAGCACCCCTGCCATCCGGCGACTTTTCCGAGTTCCCGCGCCGTATCGCGGCCCGCGGCGAGCGCATGCTGGATACCTACGATGAGCAGAAGGCCCGGCACCTGTTCGCGCGCCTGGCCAGGAATCGCACCTGGCAGGTGCCGACGCTGGTCGTCAAGCGGGCGCTCGCATACGTCGACGACATCGTCCGCGACGGCGATGCGCGCCTGAAATACATCCCGAAGCAGGAGCAGGAGTGGTGGAGCCCGCAGAAGAGCTTCCTCCTCCGCTATCGCACACCGGAGTACATCGTCTACAGCAAGCGGCTGTTCCGAAAGAGCCTGGAGCTGGTGGGCGCGATGCAGCGGGCAGGGGTGCCGTTCATGACCGGGACCGACCTGGTGAGCGGTTACATTTATCCGGGGTTCAGCCTGCACGACGAGCTGGCGCTGTTCGTGGAGGCGGGGTTCACGCCGATGGAGGCGTTGCAGGCGGCCACGCGCAACCCGGCCCGGTTTCTCGGCGAGCAGGACTCGCGGGGCACGGTTGAGCGCGGGAAGCTGGCGGACCTCGTCCTGCTAGACGCCAACCCGCTCGAGGACATCCGCAACACCCAACGCATCGACGCCGTCGTTCTGAACGGCAGGTACCTGCCCAGGGAAGCGTTACAGAAGCTGCTCGCCGGTGCCGAAGCAGCCGCCGCCCGGGAATAGAACGTGACCCCGGTGTGATTTTCCGCCTCCTGGCGCGAATCATGGTGACGGCAGGCGAAAACGGGGGCAGGCAGGCGAATGAGCCAGCGGGAACAGCAGGACCGATTCCAGACCTTGATCGAGAGCCACCGCAAGATCGTCTTCAAGGTGGCGGGGATGTACTGCCGGCAGGCGGAGGATCGGCGCGACCTGGCGCAGGAGATCAGCATCCAGCTCTGGAAGGCGTTTCCGCGCTACGACGAGAGCCGCCCCTTCTCCACCTGGATGTACCGCATCGCGCTCAACGTGGCGATCTCGTATGCGCGCCGGGCCGGCCACTGGGAGCGGCACTTCGTCCCGCTGTATGAAGGCGTGGCGGAGCCAGCCGACCACGGCGTCCCGGTCCCGGAGCACGACGAGCGCGTGCGCGCTCTGCATCACTTCATCGCCCAGCTCGACGAGCTGAACCGGGCGCTCCTGCTCCTCTACCTCGAGGAGCGCAGCTACCGCGACATCGCCGAGATTCTGGGGATCAGCGAAACCAACGTGGCGACCAAGATCAACCGGTTGAAGCAGCGGATCCGCAAAGGGATCACCGCATCGAATCAGTGAGAAGACGGGAGGACGACATGGAGCTCGACGATTTCAAAATCGCATGGCAGGCGCTCGAGGCGCGGTTCGACACCAGCCTCGATCGCAACCAGGCCGTGCTGAAGGAACTGAAGCTGGACAAGACGCGATCGGCGCTGCGCTGGCTGCGCTTCCCGCCGCTGCTCGCCCTCGCGCAGGGCATCCTGGCGGCGCTGCTGCTCGACCTCTTCCTCGCCTACCACCTCCACGAGGCCCGGTTCGGCATCCCGGCGCTCGTGCTGCAGATCGTCGTGCTGTACACGATCGTGACCGGTTGCCGGCAGCTCGCGACGATCGCCCGCATCGATTACTCGGCGCCGGTGATCGCGATCCAGCGCACGCTCGGCGAGCTTCGCGCCTCACGCATCCGCGACACCCAGTGGGTGTTGCTCCTCTCCCCGCTCCTCTGGACGCCGCTGGTCATCGTTCTCGCCAAGGGGCTCCTCGGCTTCGACGTCTACCGCGGGTTCGGCGCGACCTGGCTGGCGTGGAACCTCGCCTTCGGGCTGGCGGTGATTCCTCTGGCGATCTGGATCGCCCGCCGCTATGCTGACCGCTTCCGCGGCTCGCGCTTCATGCGGTGGCTGGGGGATGCCGTCGCCGGCCGCAGCCTGGTCACGGCGATGGGCTTCCTCGACGAGATCCGGCAATTCGAGAAGGAGTGAGAAGCGTGAGCAGAGAGACCGCGAGCGGCGCCGCCCTGATCGCCGGCGCTCTGGGAAGCGTGATCACGATGGTGCTGCATCCGACCACCTCCACGATCGAGGGGATCGTCCATCGGTCCGCGGTCACGCAAGGGACCCACATCCTGGCGATCGCCTGCGTCCCGCTCCTCTTTCTCGGCCTCCTGGGTCTGCACCAGCGCGTGAAGGGGGCCGCGATCTGCGCGCCGGCCGCACTCGTCATCTACGGATACGGCGCCGTCGCCGTCCTGAGCGCGGCGGTGATCAACGGGCTGGCGGCGCCGGCCTACGCCACCCGCTTCTCCCAGGACGCCGCGTTCCAGGCAATGCTCCCCGCCATCATCTCCTACGGCGCCGTCCTGAATGCCGGCTTCGCCAAGGTGTTCATGGCGGCGAACTCGGTGGCGATCATCCTGTGGGCCATCGCCATCCTCCGGACGGGCGCCTTCCCGCGCTGGACCGGGGTGTTCGGCGGCATCGTCGGAACCGGGGAGCTGATCGGCCTCGTCG
>JAYUCR010000200.1:0-1904 GCA_043740165.1 Acidobacteriota bacterium
CCGTTCGCCGGGGTCAATTTCTTCGACTTCGACTTCCACAACACCGGCACGCAATTCAACCTTGCCTGGGCCGGGCCGTTCGCCGATTTGTCCTGGACCGTGCCGAACCTGTTCGATTGGCCTCCCGAGCGCCGTCCGTGGGCGCTGACGCTGCAGGGGAGCTTCAACGGCCTCGAGACCGAGGACAAAAACGCCACGGCCGAAGGAACCTCGCGTGGCGAGCGGGTCGATGTCCTGTACGAGCGGATACGCGCCGGCCTCGCCATTCCGATGGG
Organism: Acidobacteriota bacterium; assembly: GCA_043740165.1. GTDB lineage: Bacteria > Acidobacteriota > Polarisedimenticolia > Gp22-AA2 > Gp22-AA2 > JAYUCR01. The sequence continues at coordinate 276 of JAYUCR010000200.1, forward strand.
ACACTTCTTCAAGTGGTCGCTCGAAGCGCGGGCCCAGTACCAGAATTTCGATACCACCGCGGACACCGATCCGGCCTTCGTCCTGCCGACCTCGGACATCGAGGCCAGCCTGGCGGCGCGCCTGGAGTATGCGCGCCTGGGCTACCTCGTCACCGCGTGGGGCGAATCCGGGCGGCGCAATCGTTGGGAGCCGTGGGGCCTCCCCGGGCAGAAATACAGCGACGACGATCGCGATTTCACCCGCCTTGGCCTCGAGCTGCGCAAATCGTACTATCTGACCCCCTACCAGAAGCTGAGCCTTGGAATCGCCGGCTATGACGGGCGCAGCCTGGATCGCTTCTCGCGGTTCGAGCTGGGCGATTTCCGATCGGCGCGGGTGCGCGGATTCAACGGTTCCGGAATCCATTTCGATCGAGGCGCCATCGGCGAGGTGGGCTACAGCTTCCCGCTGACGCACCTGATGCGCGCCGATTTCAGCGTGCAGGAAGGATTCGTCTCGAGCGAAGACGACTTCGGCCCCGGCTACGAGCGCGTCCTCGGCAGCGGATTGGGCCTCGAGTTCTCCGGCCCGTGGAGCACGTTCGTGACGGTGCGGATGAGCCGCGCTCTCTCCACCACGATCCCCGACAAGGGGGGCGGCGGCGATCTGCGCGTGGTCTTCTACAAGACATTCAACAAGTGGAGCCGCAAGGGGACCGGGGGCGGCAAGCCGGTTCAGCCACCCATCGAGCCCGATCCGGGATCGATCAGGTAGCGCAGGGCCGGCGCCCTCCGCGCCAGCCAGGCCTCAATCGAGGACCGGGCGCCGTCCGCGAGCAGAAAATATCCGGCCCACAAGACACTCGCCAGCATGATGACGACCCCCGCCCGGTGGGTGGCGGTGGAGACCCATGCGACGCTCGAGGCCCCGAGCAGCCCGAACTGGTAGAAGAGGGTGTTCCAGTCGTGATCGCCCCCTCCCACGAGCGGCAAGGCAAGGTCGCGCGCGTCGGCCATGTAGACCGCGATGTTGACGAGGCTTTCTCCCGCCCACCAGGCGCAGATCGCCGCCGGGAACGCCTGCCGCCTGAACAGAAGGAAGTAGATCATCAGGCCGATCGGCACGGCGAGCTGTCCCAGGGTTCCGCCCAGGAAGTGCAGCGTCTGGCCGAAGGGCATCAAGAAGACGTGTCCGGCCTCATGGAAGGGAAGATTGACCCAGTCGACGAAGCACCCGACTTCGGCGCCGCTTCCGAGCCGGACGGTCCAGGTCCCGATCCCGAGGACGATCGCCGCACGCAACCAGAGCATACGCACCCCTACGAGCCTGCTCATGGCCGAAAGATAGGGCCGGCCGCGTACCGGTCAAGGGACCCCGCCGTACGGGAGCCCTGAAACACGAAGGCGGGGCACCGGGCCCCGCCTTCGCTGATTCCTTGAACAATCTGTGTCGCGCCGGGGAGATTAGACCCCCGTCCCTTCCAGGAAGGCCCGCAGACGCTGGCTGCGGGAGGGATGGCGCAGCTTGCGCAGCGCCTTGCTCTCGATCTGCCGGATGCGCTCGCGGGTGACGGCGAACGACTGGCCGACCTCCTCGAGCGTGTGCTCACTTCCGTCGCCGACCCCGAAGCGCATCTTGAGAACCATCTC
>JAYUCR010000201.1:0-11368 GCA_043740165.1 Acidobacteriota bacterium
CCCGGCCGACGCGCGGAGCGCGCCGCCCGAGCAGCGCTTCGACCCGTCCGGTGAGCTCGAGCGGGGCGCTGCCGCCGAAGGCGGCCTTGATCTTGAAGCCGTTCCATTCCGCCGGATTGTGGCTGGCGGTGATCACGACTCCCAGCGGGGCCGCCGCGGCGACCACCTGGCAGGAGACCATCGGTGTGGTGGTGGCCGACTCGGGGAGAAGGGTCGGGATGCCGTTCCCCTCCAGCACTCCCGCCACCGACTCGGCAAAACGCCGGCTCAGGAAGCGGACGTCATGTCCCACCGGCACGGGGGATCGGGATCGTCCTTCCTCGTGGATCAGATCGGCGACCGCCTGGGTGACGGTGCGCACGTTGTCGAAGGTGAAATCGTCGGCGATCAGCCCGCGCCAGCCATCGGTCCCGAAGCGAATCGCCAAGCGCTCTCCCGTTGACCGTGCCGGATGCCTGTGCTATGTTCCGCGCGCCCTGAGTTCGGGCGCATTCTACCCAAGGCACCTTCCCTCAGCAACCGAGAGATGATCAACCTTCCAACCTGGATCACGATCATCCGCATCTTCATGACCCCGGTGCTCGTGGTGGTGCTCCTCACCCGCACCACGAGCCTCGAGCATCTCAACGTCTCCTGGCAGATGATCGGGGTCGGCGTCTTCCTGCTGGCGTCCCTGACCGATTGGCTGGACGGCTGGCTGGCCCGGCGACGCGACCAGGTGACGACGCTCGGGATCCTTCTCGATCCGATCGCCGACAAGCTCCTCACCTCCGCGGCCTTCATCTCGCTGGTGGAGATCGGCGCCGCGCGGGCCTGGATGGTCTGGATTATCCTGGGGCGGGAGTTCGCCGTCGACGGCCTGCGCATGATCGCCAGCAGCCAGGGCCTGACGATCGGCGCCAGCCTGTGGGGGAAGTTCAAGACCGTGAGCCAGATGATCGCCATCGTTCTGCTGATCTTCGGCAATCGCTATCTCGGCAGCTGGGACCTGGCGGGGGACGTGGCGATCTGGATGGTGGTGACAATCGCCATCCTCTCGGCGGTCGATTACTTCATGAAATTCTCCCGCCGTCTCGGCGTGATCGGTCGGGGCGCCACCCCGGACGGCGCTCATGGCGCCTAGCCCGCGTCCGCCGAGCCTGCTGCAGAAGATGCGCGGGGTCTTCCTGACCGGTTTGGTGATCATCCTCCCTCTGATCATCACGGTCTGGCTGCTGGGAATCCTGTTCCGGCTCGTGGAGGCGACCTCTTCGCCGCTGATCCTGGCGATCCTGCGGCCACTGCGGCCCGACCTGGCCGAGGAGCCGGCCATGATCGGCTTCGTGGTGCCGGTGTTCGGCATCCTGCTCACGGTGGCCCTGATCATGGCGGTCGGGGCGCTGGCGACGAACCTTCTGGGGCGTCGATTCGTGGATGCCTTCGATCGGCTGATGCTGCGTCTTCCCCTGATCAAGGGTATCTATGGGGCGGCGCGGCAGCTCCTCGATGCCTTCAGCCGGACCAGCAGCTCATTTCGGCGGGTGGTGATGGTCGAGTATCCGCGCCCGGGTGTTTACACCATCGGGTTTCTGACCCAGAGCGGAGCGGAATTGGCGCGCGAAGGCCATGAGCCGCTGCGCGGCTGCTCGCTCGTCTTCCTCCCCACGACTCCCAACCCCACCTCGGGCTGGCTGGCCCTGCTGCCGGACGACAAGGTCACCCCCCTGGCCATGTCCATTGAAGAGGGGGTGAAGCTGATCGTCAGTGGCGGATTGGTGCTCCCGGGGACCTCGCGGGGCGGACCGGAATGTTCTACTGGTTCGTGAAGGGGCTTTTCTACCCCTTCGTCCGGCTCTACCTCGGCCTCACGCGCGACGGACTGGAGCATCTGCCGCGGCGTGGAGCGGCGATCGTGGTGTCGAACCACGTCTCCTACATGGACGCGATCCTCCTGGGGTCCGCCACGCCGCGCCCGGTCCATTTCATCGTCCTCCACTGGATGTACGACCTGCTCCTGCTGCGCTGGTTCTACTGGGGGATGGGCACCATCCCGGTGCGCGCCGGCACCGACGCGCGCGGCATCCGGCGCGCGGTCCGCGCCCTGGCGCGCGGCCGGGTGGTCGGCATCTTCCCGGAGGGGAGCCGCAGCGAGGATGGGCGCGTCGGCCCGGCGCAGCCCGGCGCCGCGCTCCTCGCGGCGCTGTCGCGGGCGCCGGTGGTGCCGGCGTTCATCGACGGCGCGCGCGAATCCCTTCCGGTCGGCGGGAGTTTCCCGCTCCCGGCCCGAATCCACGTTCGCTTCGGGCCGCCTCTGTACTTCGATGCGACGGTGGCCGGGCGCGATCGGCAGGCGCTGCAATCGTTCGCGGAACGCATGGAGGCAGCGATACGAGGGCTGGGCCCGGGGGAGCCCCTCGCGTGACCCCCCGGCGCGCGGAGCTTCTCGCCATCGGATCGGAGCTGCTCGGCCCGGAGCGTCTCGACACCAATGGATCGTTTCTGTCCCGGTTTCTGGGGGAGCGGGGGATCGCGGTGCGGTTCCGCACCATCGTGGGAGACGATCCGGACGATCTGCGCGACGCCTTCGCTCTGGCGTTGCAGCGCTCGGATCTGATCGTCGCCACCGGGGGACTTGGCCCGACCGTGGACGATCTGACGCGCGAAGCGGTGGCCGGGCTCCTCGGGCTGCCCCTCCTGGAGGATGCCGGCATTCTGGCTGACATCGAAGCGCGGTTCCGGCGGCATGGATACGTGATGCCGGAGCAGAACCGGAGGCAGGCCCAGGTGCCGCGGGGTGCCATGGTCCTGCCGAACCGGCTCGGCACGGCGCCCGGCCTGATGATCGACCAGGCGGGTCGCCTGCTGGTGCTCCTGCCGGGTGTTCCCTCGGAGATGCGGCAGATCGTGGAGGAGTCGCTGCTGCCGCGCCTGCCGCCTACCGGAGAGCGCTTCGCCTGGCGCGTTTACAAGATCGCCGGCCTGACCGAGTCGGAGGTTGACCGTCGCCTGCTCGAGGTGCACCGGACCGCCGGGGCAGTCGCCTGGACCATCCTGGCCTCGCCGGGGCAGATCGAAATTCACCTGCGCGAGCGGATCGCCGAGGCGGCCGCACCTTCCGGAATCGAGAAGCTGGAGGTGGGGATCGTCGCGGCGCTGGGCACGCATCTCTTCGGACGCGACGAGGAGACGCTCGAGCTGGTCGTGGGGAGAATGCTGCGCGAGCGTGCTGCGACGCTCGCCGTCGCGGAATCGCTCACCGGAGGATCGGTGGCGCGCCGGCTCGCGTCGATCCCGGGGGCCTCGGCCTATTTCCGGGGCGGCGCCGTCTGCTACAGTGACGACGCGAAGCGGGTGCTGTGCGGGGTGCGCCCCGAAACGCTCGCCGCGCACGGCGCCGTGTCGGCGGAGGTGGCGCTGGAGATGGCCTCCGGCGTGCGCGGCCGTCTCGATGCCGGGTGGGGCCTTGCCACGACCGGTTTCGCCGGTCCCGAAGCGGGCGACGCCGATCGTCCTCCGGGCACCCTCTTTCTCGGCTTGAGCGGTCCGGACGTCCAGCTGACGCGCTCCATGCGCCTGCCGGGAGACCGGAGCCTGGTCCAGGAGCGATCGACGCAGGCGGCGCTCGATCTCCTGCGGCGTGCCCTGCTGGGTGCCGCGTGAGACTTTTTCTGGCCGCCGATCTCCCGGCGGCGCTGCGCGCTCGCCTGGCGCGTGTGCAGCGCGATCTGGGGACCGTGGCGCAGGCGGTGCGCTGGACGCGCCCGGAGGGGATGCACCTGACCTTTCTATTCCTGGGTGAGGTGGCCGAAGACCGCCTCGATGGCATCCTCGCGGCCCTCAGCCGCTCCGAGATCGGCGCAACGAAGCCGTTTCAACTGGAGGCCGGAGGCCTGGGTGCTTTTCCACGGCGCGGCCGTCCGCGCCTTGTCTATGCCGGGATCGAGGGGGACCGGAATGCGGCGACAGCTCTCCGTGCGGCTCTGGAGCGGGCATTGGCCCCGGTCGGATTCCGCGCGGAGGGGCGCCCCTTCGATCCGCATCTCACCCTGGGGAGGACGGTGCACGAGGAGCGCGGGGTCCCTCGGCCGACCGGCGCGGACCTGCGCGCCGCCCTCGAGGGTCCGGCCTCCGGGCCGTTCGGCAGATTCGCGGTCGACGGGGTGACGCTGTTCGAGAGCCGGCTGTCGCCGCTCGGGGCCGACTATCGCGCGGTCGCCCGGTTCCCGCTGGCCGGGGTGCCGGCCCCGGGGATCGCATGAATGCCGTGATGCCGGCCTGCGCCGCGCTCTGCGGCTTCGCCATCGGCTCGATCCCGTTCTCCTGGATCCTGGCGCGCCTGGCCGGTGGCCTGGATATCCGCACCGTCGGCAGCGGCAACGTCGGCGCCACGAATGTCGCGCGCTCTCTCGGCTATGGGCCCGGGATCGTCGCCCTGCTGCTGGATGCGGCGAAGGGCGGGGTGGCGGTGCTCGCGGGCAGGGCTCTCGGTTCGGGCGACCCGGTCGGGATGGAAGCGCTCCTGGCCGGGGGCATGGCGGTGGTCGGCCACAGCTTTTCGCCGTTTCTCGGATTCCGCGGCGGCAAGGGGGTCGCCACCGGGGCCGGTGTCTTCGCGGTGCTGGCCCCCGGGGTGCTGCTTGCGGGCGCCGCGATCTTCGCGGCGGCGGTGGCGCTGTCGCGGATGGTGTCGCTCGCCTCGATCCTGGCGGCCGCCTCGCTGCCGATCGCGGCGGTGGTGGAGCGCGCGGGGCCTGGCGTGATCGGGCTGACCCTCCTGGTGTCGGGCTTCGTCATCATCCGGCACCATGAAAACCTGCGACGCATCGCCAACGGAACCGAACGCCGTATCGGCGGCCGGGGGGCGGCGTGACGCGGGCCGCGGTGCTGGGTGCCGGGTCATGGGGGACGGCGCTCGCGTCGCATCTGGCGCAGCTGGGAGTCGAGACCGTTCTGTGGGCGCGCCGGCCCGAGCTGGCGGCGGCGATCCGGGATTCGGGCGCGAACCGGGACTATCTGCCGGGGTTCGCTCTACCCCCGAACCTCATGGTGACCGGTCGCCTGGAAGAAGCGCTGTCCGGCCGCGGGCTCGTCCTTTCCGTCGTCCCGGCCCAGGCGACCCGGCCGATCCTCCGGCAGGCGGCCTCCGGCCTGGCGGCCGAGGCCGATCTGGTGATCGCCTCGAAAGGGATCGAGGAGCGAAGCGGCCTGCGTCTCACCCAGGTGGCCAACGAAGAGCTGCCGCCGGCGCTGCGCGCCCGGATCGGCGTACTCTCCGGCCCCAGCTTCGCCGCCGAAGTCGCGAAAGGGGATCCGACCGCGGTGGTCGTGGCGGCGCGCGACGGCCGGGTGGCGGAGCGCGTGCAGGCCGCGCTTTCGGGCCGCAACCTGCGCGTCTACCGCAATGCCGATCCGATCGGCATCGAGCTGGGCGGGGCCTTGAAGAATGTCATCGCGATCGCCACCGGCATCGTCGAGGGGTTGGGCTTCGGCAGCAACACGCGCGCCGCTCTGATTACAAGAGGTCTGGCCGAGATGAGCCGCCTCGGCGTGGCGCTCGGCGGGCAGGCCGCGACCTTCGCCGGCCTTGCGGGGATGGGCGACCTCGTGCTCACCTGCACCGGCCTCCTGAGCCGCAATCGGACCCTCGGGGTCGAGATCGGCCGCGGCCGGCGGCTCGACGAGGCGCTGGCCGGCACGCGGACGGTCGCCGAGGGGGTCGCGACGACACGCGCCGTCGTCGCTCTGGCCGCGCGACACGTCGTCGACATGCCGATCGCCACCCGGGTGGCGCAGGTGCTGTTCGAGGCGCGTCCGCCCCGCGAGGCGGTGGAGGAGCTTCTGGCCCGGCCGCTCAAGGAGGAAGGATGATCGACCTGCACAACCATCTGCTGCCGGGGATTGACGACGGCGCGAAGAAGCTCGAGGAGACCCTCGAATTCCTGCGCATCGCCCGGCGGGATGGCATCACCACCGTCACGGCGACGCCGCACATGAAGCCGGGGGTCTACGACAACACCCGGCAGGTGATCCTCGATCGCGTCGCCATGGTGCGGGAAGCGCAGCGCGGCGATGAATCGGAGAGCGTCGTACTGCTCCCTGGAGCCGAGGTCTATTTCACCGCCGACGTTGTCGAGCGGGCGCGCCGCGGCAGCCTCATGACGGTCGCGGATCGCGGCCGCCACCTGCTACTCGAGCTTCCCTACCAGCAGGTTCCGATGCGTGTCGACGACACCATCTTCCAGCTGCGCCTCCTCGGGATCACGCCGATCATGGCGCACCCGGAACGGGTCGCCTACTACCTGGAGGACATCGAGCGTGTGGCCGCTTCGGTACGGCTCGGGGCCCTGACCCAGGTCACCGGCGCCTCGATCACCGGCCTCTTCGGATCCAAGGCGCGCGATTACGCCATGGCGATGCTGGAACGGAACCTCGTGCACATTATCTCGACCGACGCGCACGACGCGCGCTATCGGCCTCCGATCCTGTCGGCGGCACGGGACATCGTGGCCAGGCGCCAGGGGGCCGAAGCGGCGGGGCGGATGGTGGAGGGCCATCCCAGGGCGATTCTGGAAGGGCGCGACCTGAAAGTCCCGGAGCCTGTCGAGGCGCCGCGGCGCCGCGGACTGTTCGACCGGCTTCTCGAGCGCCTCCGCGGAGCGGGCCGCCGCTGAGCATCGCCGGGAGCCCGGATCCGCACCCTGATATTTACAAAAGTCGTTGAATTCATTAGAATTGCGCGCTTCAAAACATGAGCGTATGAGGTGTGCCGTTGAGAGCCATAATCCGACCATTCGGACCGCTCTCCGCCGTCGCGCTTCTGACCCTGTCACTCGCCGCGCCGCTGTTCACGGGCTGCGCTTCGGATCAGAAGAAATCGGCGGCCAGGAGCGACGCCGATCGTTACTTGAGGTTGGCCTACATCCAGATGGAGCGCGGCCAGACACAGCAGGCCATGGAGACCGCCCAGCAGGCCTTGAGCCGCGATCCGAACAGCGCCGAGGCGCATAACTTCCTGGGGCTGATTTACCTCAACCTCAGTCAGCCGAAGGAGTCGGTCGAGCAGCTGCGCGAAGCGGTGCGCCTGAATCCCTATTTCTCCGACGCGCACAACAACCTGGGGGTGGCTTACCGGGAGTCCAAGGAGTACGACAAGGCGGTGAAGGAATTCGAGCTCGCTCTGAGCGATCGGAACTACAAGTCGCCCCAGAAGGTCCAGCTCAATCTCGGCCATGTCTACCAGGATCAGGGCCTGATGCAGGACGCGCTCCGGTCCTTCCAGCGTGCGGTGGAGCTGGATCCGAAATATCTGCTCGGTCACCTCGACCTCGGAACCGCCTACCAGACCACCGGGAAGGCGGAGCTGGCGGCGCGGGAGTATTGCTCCGTGGTCAGTCTCGCGCCCGAAAGCCAGGAAGCGGCGCGCGCCAGGCAGCTCCTCGAAAAGATGGGGAAACGGTGCGCCCCGTGAGCGAATCCTCCACATCGTCTTCAGCAGCCCCGGGCCGGCTCCAGCGAATTCGCGAAGGACTGCGGCGCACCCGGGAAGGGCTGCTGGGGCGCGTCGCCGGTCTTTTCCAGGGGGGAGCGGCGACCCGGGACTGGAACGACGACCTCGAATCGGCGCTGATCCAGGCCGACCTCGGCCCGCAGGCCGCCGGCAGGATCGTGAGGGTGGTCCGGGAGCGGAGCGGCAATGTTCCGCCCACCTGGGAGGTGGTCCGGGACGCGGCCAGGGTGGTGATCGGCGAAATGCTCCGGGCCGAGGAATCGCCGGCCGTCGTCGCCCTGGTTCCCCCGCGGGTGATCGTGATGGTGGGGGTGAACGGCGGCGGCAAGACGACGACCGCCGGCAAGCTGGCGCGGCGCCTGGGGCGCGAGGGGAAGAAGGTCATGTTGTGCGCCGCGGACACATTCCGCGCCGGAGCGGGCGAGCAGCTGCGCCTCTGGTCGGAGCGCGCCGGGGCGGAGTTCGTCGGGCACGCGCCGGGAGCCGATCCGTCGGCGGTTGCCTTCGATGCCGCCTCCGCCTCGGTGGCGCGCGGCTGCGACGTTTTGATCGTCGACACGGCGGGCCGGCTGCACACCCAGGATCCGCTGATGCGGGAGCTCGAAAAGGTGGTGCGCGTTCTCGGCAAGCGCATCCCGGGGGCGCCGCACGAGGTGCTGCTGGTCCTCGACGCCACGACCGGGCAGAACGGGGTGCAGCAGGCCAGGCAGTTCCTGGCCGCGGCGCGCGTCGGCGGGCTGGTGCTGACCAAGCTCGACGGGACGGCTCGTGGCGGCGTGGCGGTGCGCATCGTGCAGGAGCTTGGAATCCCCTTGCGCTTCGTGGGCGTCGGCGAGGGCGCCGACGACCTCGTCGACTTCGATCCCGACGCGTTCGTCGACGGGCTCCTGACGACCGCCGCCTGAGCGGGCGGACGACGGGAGACGGAAAACCATGGGGCGCCCGGTGTTCACGCACGCCGATCGGCGGTACTTGAAGCTGGCGCTCGATCTGGCGCGCAGCGCCCGCGGCCGGACGAGCCCGAATCCGATGGTCGGAGCGGTCGTCGTGCGGGGGGAGCGGATTGTCGGTCGCGGGCATCACGCGCGCGCCGGCGCGCCGCACGCCGAGGCGATGGCGCTGCAGCGCGCCGGGTCGCGGGCCCGCGGGGCCCGGCTCTATCTCAACCTCGAGCCCTGCTGCCACGCGGGGCGGACGCCGCCCTGCACTGACGCGATTCTGGCGGCCGGCATCGTCGAGGTGGTGGCGTGCATGCGTGACCCGGATCCGCGCGTGAACGGCGGCGGGTTCCGGGCGCTGCGCCGCGCGGGGCTGCGCGTGCGGGTCGGCTGCCTGGCGCCGGAAGCGCGCCGGCTGAACGAGGGGTTCGTGCGGTTCCAGCGGACCGGATCGCCCTTCGTGACCTTGAAGGCCGGGATGACGCTGGATGGGAGGATCGCGACGCGGCGCGGGGAGTCGCGCTGGATCACGTCGCCGGCGGCGCGCGCCGAAGCGCGGCGCCTGCGGGCGCGGCATGACGCGGTGATGGTCGGGGTGGGCACGGTGTTGCGGGACGATCCGACGCTGCGGGCGCCCGGCGCCGGAACGGCGCGGGTGGTGCTCGACAGCCGGTTGCGGACCCCGCCCCGGGCCCGCCTGCTGCGCGACGCGCGGCGGGCCCCGGTGCTGGTGATGACGCGTCCCGGCGCGCCCGGGGCGCGGCGGAGACGGCTGGAACGCGCCGGCGCGATCGTCATCGAGGTGGCCCGGGCCGGCACGCGGGTCGATCTGGAGGCGGCGCTCGGGGAATTGGGGCGTCGCGGGGTGACGTCGGTCCTGATCGAGGGGGGCGGCGAGGTGCTCGGATCGGCGCTGGATGCCCGGGTGGGGCACCGGGTGGCGCTCTTCGTGGCCCCCTGCCTCTTCGGTGGGCGCCAGGCGACTGCGGCCTTCGGCGGCCGCGGCACGGCCCGGCTGCGGAACGCCGCGCGGTTGCGGGACGCCATCGTCCGCAGGGTGGGTCGGGACATGTTGATCGAAGCTCGGCTGGAGCACCCGCGCGACGGGCGCGCGGGCGGAGCGGACTGAGCGGGGACAGGGCGGATGTTCACGGGACTGGTGCAGGGCATGGGGTGTCTGGAGCGCGTCACGGAACGCGACGGCGAGTTGCGCGTGCGCGTGACCGGCGCAGCCCTCGAGGAACTGACGCGCGGCGAGAGCATCGCCGTTGACGGGGTCTGCCTGACGGCGATCGAGATCGGGGACGGATATTTCGAAGCCGTCGTGTCGCCCGAAACCGTCCGGCGCACGACGCTCGCGCGACGTGCCGCAGGGGACGCGGTGAACCTCGAGCGGCCGCTCCGTCTGGGGGATCGCCTGGGAGGGCACCTGGTGCAGGGGCACGTGGACGGGATCGGGAGCGTTCAGTCGGTGGAGCGCGAGGGGAGCGGCGCGCGCCTCCGGATCATTCCGCCGCGCGAGCTGGCGCCCTTCATCGTCATGAAGGGTTCGATCGCGGTGGACGGCGTGAGCCTGACGGTCGCGGCGCGCGATGCGGAGGGGTTCGAGGTCGCCCTCATCCCGGAAACCATGGAGGTCACGGTCCTGGGACGGCGCCGCCCGGCCGACACCGTGAATCTCGAGGTCGATCTGATCGGGCGCTACGTGGTGCAGAGCCTGATCGACCGGGAGAGGGACCGACCGGACGTCGTGACGCGAGCGCTTCTGGCCGACCAGGGTTTCGGAACGAAGGAGGTCGTATCGTGAAAGCCGCACGTCGCCGCAGTCTGCTGCCGTCGCGCAGCGCGTCGTCGACCAGCATCGAGAGGGCGATCGCCGACATCGCGGCGGGTCGTTTCGTCATCGTCGTGGACGACGAGGATCGCGAGAACGAAGGCGACCTGACGATCGCCGCCGAGAAGGTGACACCGGAGGCGATCAACTTCATGGCGCGCTATGGCCGCGGATTGATCTGCCTGCCGATGACCGAGGAGCGGTTGCGCGAGCTGCGCATCCCCCTCATGGTGCAGAAGAACACCTCGCCCTACAACACGGCGTTCTGCGTGTCGGTGGAGGCGCGCGATCAGGTGTCCACCGGGATTTCGGCCGCCGATCGGGCGCGCACCGTGCGGGTGGCGATCGATCCGGCCACCCGGCCGGCCGATCTCACCCGGCCGGGGCACATGTTCCCCCTTCAGGCGCGCGCCGGCGGTGTCCTCAAGCGGGCTGGCCAGACCGAGGCGGCCGTCGACCTGGCGCGCCTGGCGGGGCTGTACCCGGCCGGAGTCATCTGCGAGATCATGAACGAGGACGGCACCATGGCGCGCCAGCCCGATCTCGCGGCCTTCGCGCGCCGCCATCGCATCCGCATGATCACCATCGCCGACCTGATCAGCTACCGGATGCGCACCGAGCGGATGGTGCGGCGCGTGGCGCAGCCACGCCTGCCGACCCAGTACGGCGACTTCCGGCTGATCGCCTACCGCAGCGACATCGAGAAAAAGACCCACCTGGCGCTGGTGCTGGGGACCGTAAAGCCGGAAGACCCGGTCCTGGTGCGGGTCCATTCGGAGTGCATCACGGGCGACGTCTTCGGCTCGATGCGCTGCGATTGCGGTCCGCAGCTGCACCGCGCCATGGAGATCATCGCCGCCGAGGGATGCGGGATCATCGTCTACCTGCGCCAGGAGGGACGCGGCATCGGCCTGGTGAACAAGCTGCGCGCGTACGAGCTGCAGGAGGCGGGCAAGGACACCGTGGAAGCCAACCACAAGCTCGGGTTCAAGGCCGACCATCGCGATTACGGGACCGGGGCGCAGATTCTCCGCGACCTGGGCTGCGGGCGAATCCGGGTGCTGACGAACAATCCGGGGAAATTCTCCGCGCTCCACGGCTATGGGCTGG
>JAYUCR010000202.1:0-1892 GCA_043740165.1 Acidobacteriota bacterium
GTGAGCCGGACCTCGCCGGTCCACCAGACGCCCCAGATAGGCCGGGCCCAGATCGGACCGGTCAGGAGAACGATGCTGCAGAACAGCACCCCGAGCTCCGCGGCCGCGTGAGCCGCGATGTCGAACCGGCGGTCGCGCTTCAGGAGATAGAGCAGGCTCATCAGGGCGCAGAGCCCGACCCCGAGAAACGCCATCATCGCGGAGGGGACGTGGTAGTAAAAGATGCGCTGCACGACCCCCATTTTCTGCTCGGTCGGTGCGATCTGGAAAATCAGGTAGAGGGTGACCGGCACGAGCCCGGCGGTCACGGCGAACAGCGAGCGCTCCCACATGGCGCGGATGATACCTCAGTCCTGCAGGGCGACGTCGAACAGGAGCACCGCGGCCGCGAGGAACACGAGGTCGTAGGCGGCCGACAAGGCGATCCAGTGGCCGTACCGCTCGAACGGCCGGCCGGCCAGGATCTGGGACGTGGCGCGCACCGCCGCGAGTGCCAGCGGCACCGCCGCCGGGAAGAGGAGGAGCGGCAGCAGCACTTCGCTGCGGCGCGTCTGGGTCGTGACCGCGGCGAACAGCGTCCCCACCGCCGCGAACCCGATCGTGTTGAGGACCAGCACCGCGATCATCAGGGCGAGCCTGCCGGTCAGGTTCTGGTTGAACAGGATGGCCGCCAGGGGCACGATGACCGACTCCACCGCCGCCATGAAAAGGACCGTCGACAGCACCTTGCCGAGGTAGAAGGCGCTGCGATCAATGGGGGCCATGAGAATCGATTCGATGCGGTCCTGCTCGCGCTCGATCTGGAAGGAATGATTGAGCGCCAGGACGCCGGAAAAGAGAAACGCCACCCAGAGGATGCCGGGGCCGAGCGCCTGAAAATCGATCACGGTGAAATCGAACGTGAAGTTGAAAACGACAAGAACGAGGAGCGCGAACACGAACAGGGTCAGGGCCTGCTCGCGGCTGCGCATTTCGGTGCGCAGATCCTTGCCGGCGACGAGAGCCACGATCCGGAAGTAGCTCATGACGCCGCCCGCGGCGCCCGGCGCAGGGTCTCGCCGACCGTGTCGCGATAGAGGGCGTCGAGATCCCTGGCGTCGATCCCGGCGGCCGGCCGATCGAGGACCACGCGCCCTCCGGCCAGGATCACCAGGCGCGTGGCCAGCGGCCAGGCGGCCGCGAGGTCGTGCGAAGCGAGGAGGCAGGTCCGATCCGGTCCGGCGCTCTCCAGGAGGAGCTCCCGCAGTCTCGCGGCGGCATGCTGGTCGAGGCCGGTGAACGGCTCGTCGAGGAGGAGGAGCTCCGGTCGGTGGAGGAGGACGCGGGCGATCGCCAGCCGCTGCTGCAGGCCGCGCGACAGGGCGCGCACGAACTCGGTGCGGCGATCCAGGAGACCCACGGCCAGCAAGGCGCCGCGCACGAGGTCCACGGGGGAGCTCAGGCCATACAGGCGCGCGAAGAAAAGCAGGTTTTCCTCGACGGTGAGATGGTCGTAGAGTCCGGTCTGGTGCGCGAGGTGCCCAATGCGGCCCCGGAGGGAGCGGCGATCCTCGGAGGAGGGATCGGCGCCGAAGAGTCGCAGTACGCCGGCGCTGGGGCGGAGCCGGGTGGCGACGGTGCGCAGGAAAGTCGACTTCCCGGCGCCGTTCGGTCCCAGGAGGAGGATCGACTCCCCGGGCATGATCCTCAGGGTCACGCCATTCAGCGCCGGAAAGGCGCCGTACATCTTGAGGAGGTTTTCGGCTTCGAGGACCGGGGCGCGCCCCGGGGGGGAAGCGGCCTCGCTCACCGCGCCCCTCGCGGCGCCTCCGCGGGACCGCCGGCTGTGAGGCGGTCGATGCGCTGGACCAGGCCCACCGCCTCGGCCGTGTAGCGTTCCGTCAGCTCGCGGT
>JAYUCR010000203.1:0-1882 GCA_043740165.1 Acidobacteriota bacterium
AGGGCGTCGTAGGAGGAAGGAAGCGGGATGTAGGGGCTGCGCTGCGATTCCCAGTGACCGGCCGGAAAGCCGGCCTCCATCGCGACCTCATAGAGGTCCCAGGCGTTGCCTCCCTCCGGGACATCGGTGATCGTGAGCACGTCCCAGGTGTCGTCGGCCGCCAGCGCCCCGAAGAACGCCCGGGCCGCAGGCCGGCGGTCGGCCGCGATCAGATCGAATCGATAGGAATGGACGTTCGTGGGCGAAACCAGGCGCCGAACCGGAAGCCCGTACAGGAAACCGCGCTCGGCCACCAGCGGGAGGGCGGCGACCAGTTTTCCCGCCGAATCCCGGCCGGTGAGAATCTTCAGCTTCGCATCGGGCTTGAAGTTGTCGATCCAGCTCCGGATGTACTCGTGTCGGTAGAAGGGTTCGTCACACGTGGTCTCGACCAGCGCGTTCCATTCCTTCTCCACGGCCATGAACGATGCCCGGTCGACAACCTCGACGACCCTGGGGGCGGGACCGTTCCCGACCGCCATGGAGTCAGCCACGGCCATTTCGTTCCGCATCGATCACCGTCCGCGTGCGCACACCTCGCGAAAAGAACCGAGGTCGCGATCGCAGCGATGATGTTGCCGCACTCCCGCACCCCCCACAATCGAGGATTACTCTGAATCGACCGTCAGGAAAAACCTGAAGCGCGACGAATGCCGGTGCGATTCAGGGATCGCCCTATGGTTCCGCCCGGCGGGCGGCCTTAGAGTGCTCGAACAACGCTGTTCACCTTGCACACACCGAGGAGGGCTTTCAACATGAACAAACCGAACAAGGATTATGTCAACCCGAGCGCCGCGTTCGAGCCGTCCAAGACGCTTGAGCCGACCAAGACGCCCGTTCCGGCAAAGCCGACCGTGGTCCCTCCCAAGGTGCACGCGCCGGTCTCCATGCTGTCCAAGCCGTAACACCCGCTTGTCGCATTGACGGAGCGGGAAATCGCCCGGGCCCGGACGGTTTCCCGCTCAGCGCATCGCACTCATCATGGTTTCTGGGGTTTCTTAGGCAGGGGAACCCGGACGTCGATCTGGGTGCCATGTCCCATCCGGGATTTCACCTGGATCGTGCCCTGGACCAGTCTCACCCGCTCGTTCATGCTGAGCAGCCCCAGACCCTCTCCGTGCCGGTCCGGGCGGATATCGAACCCGTTGCCACGGTCCTGGATCGAGAGGTGCAGCGCACTGCCGACGACCCTGCAGCTGACTTTGACGCTCTTGGCGCCGGAATGCCTGGCGACGTTGCGCAGGCCCTCCTGCGTCACGCGGTACAGGCAGAGGGCGATCTCCTCCGGCAGGCCGGGGGGCTCCTTGTGCGCGCTGAACTCGACGTCGATTTCTTCGCGGGCCGAAAACTCGACGCAGAACGATTGCAGCGCCGCCCTCAGCCCGAGGTGGGTGAGGATCGAAGGGTGAAGGTCGTACGACAGGCGCCTCACTTCCTCGACGATCTCCGCCAGGTGCTCCTGGTGCGCCTCGTAGCTGGCCCTGACGGGCGAGGTGGCCGGAGCCAGCCTGGCAAGCTCCGCCGAGCCGAGCTGAAGAGCCGACAGCCTCTGGCTCAAATCGTCGTGCAGCTCCCTCGCGATGCGCTTTCTCTCATCCTCCTGGCCCCTGATCAGACGCCCGGCCAGGATTCTCAGCTCCGCACGGCTCGCATGGAGGTCTTCCTTGCTCTCGCGCAGCGACGACTCGGCCAGCAGGCGGCCCTTCTGCACGGAGTCGCGCGACGCGACCAGCCGCCGCTCGGTGCGCCTGAACCTCGTGATGTCCTTCATGGTGAGGAGAACTATTTTCCCGCCGTCCTCGGGCACATCGAACTGGCGCACGTCGATCGCCATGATTCTGGG
>JAYUCR010000204.1:0-11259 GCA_043740165.1 Acidobacteriota bacterium
TGTTCGGCAGCCGCTGCATCCCGGCCCGCGGCGTTGCTCCTCGGTTACATATGCCCGATATGCGCCCTCGTCGCGCCTTGCGGTCCGGGCGCATCGGCCGCCTCGGCATTAACAAGACTTCGGGGACGCGACACTAGTTGCCCTGACTCTGTGGCACCAGGACGGAGGCGGAGGCGGTCGCCGAGTTGCCGGAGCTGTCGCTGACACGGTAGCTCGCGGTATAGGTCCTGCCGCCGGTGCCTCCCGAGCGCTTGGCGCGCAGGGAGAAGAATCGATCGTCCGCGCCAATCGACGCCCCGACGATGTCGCTACCCGGATCGGACGACTTCGGATCCGCGATCGACACCCCGGTCAGGACCACCGAGAGGGTGGCGTCGCAGACATCCGAAACCCTGATCGGGAAGAAGACCGGCACCAGCCGTCCGTCGGGGGGCCAGAGGCGGTCGGGCACGGCACGCACGCTGATCGTCGGCGCCAGGGTGTCACGTATCGTGACCATCACCGTGCTCGGCGCCGACTCCACCTGGCCGTCCGACACGACCAGGGTGATCGTCGAGGCACCCAGCGGCAGCGTCACGGTCGGACGGCTTCCGAAGGCCGTCCCGAACGGGCCGGACCAGACGTAGGTCAGCGAGTCCCCATCCAGATCGGACGAGCCGGTGCCATCCAGCGTCACCTGCGTACCGGACGGCCCCGCGCACTCGACACTGAAGTCCGACCCGGCAACGGCGGACGGCGCGCGGTTGGGATTGAGATCGAAAAGAACGATGGCCTGCGGTCCGTCGCTGGTCAGCGCCGCCGTCGCCAGGAGTCCATGGCCATCCGAAGCCAGCCGGCCCGTGCTTCGGCTTCCGATCTGGAAGGACAGATAGGCACCGGCCCCGGGAGAGGGCTGCCCGGTCGCCGCGAGGACCGTCGTGACCGGATCGGCCGCCAGCGCGACCCGCCCGAAGCGCGCCGGGCCGGCCGACGGAGGCGGAGGCTCGCGCAGAAGCAGCGCCTGGGTGCCGTCGAACAGCAGCGCCTCGTGCGCCATCCGACCTTCTCCCGCGAGCGCCAGGCGCGGCACCACGTCGAAGATTGCCCCGAGGTCGCCCACCTGGTCGTACCGGCGGGCGACGAAGGCCGCGGGGCCCGACTCGCGAAGAAAGGTCGCGAACTGTCGATCGTCGTTGTAGGTCGCTTGAAAGCCCAGGCGACCCTGCGCATCACGGTCGAACGCCTGTATGTCGAAGGGGAAGAGCGTCCCCCCATCCACCGCATCCCCTTCCCCCATCACCCGCACCGCCAGAGCGCCGCCGCCATCACGCACCGGGGCTTCATAGAGCGCCGCCTGGTCGGCGTCGTTCACGACCCCGTAGGTGGCGTTGCCGGCGTCATCGAGCAGGGGGGGGAGAATGGCACCAGCGAACGGCGAGCCGGTCAGGATGGTCTGCAGCAGGCTGCCGTCCGGCAGCTGGTCTCCGGGGCCGGCGATGCGGAAGAGATCTGCGCCGTCGTAACCGAGCAGGAGAATGCTGCCGTCGGAAAGGAATACCGGGACCGCCACGTTGCCGCGATCGTCGACACGGGAAGGGGGCAGGAAGCCGCTGACCGGCGCCGTCCCACCCGGCACGTCATCGCCGAATCCGACGACCCGACGGAGATCCCCGGCCGGCCCCCCGCCGTAATACAGGGCGAGGCTGTTCCCCGCCGGCGTGTCGGGCGCCGCGCCCAGGAATGCGATTACGCCGTCGCCGTTGATCGAGTGAAACGCCAGGAAGTTGCCGTCCAGGTGTCCCCCGCCCGGAGCCGGATCGCCATCCATCACTTCGGCGCTGATGCGCCCCTCGCGGTCGCGCAGAAAAAGGCCGCGTGCCCCGGCGGTGATTCGGGCATCGAACAGCAGGCTCCCGCCCCGGCCGAGGAACGGGCCGGCCCCCTGGAATGGAAAGGGATCTTCCAGGAAGCTCACGAAATGTGCCGGCTCGGCCAGGGGATCGCCGGCGCGGACCGACGTCGCGACGACAGCCCCGGTGCGCGTATCGAGGACCGGACCCAGTGTGTCGATGGCGGCGAAAAAGACGGCGTCGTCGGGGTCGACGGCCGGCGCCGCCTGGGGCTGGTAGAGGTCGAGGGTCGCGAACTGCTGGCCGTTCCCGGCATCCCCCTCCTCCTCGGCCACCACCTCCGGCTGGGCTCGTCGCAGGTAGAGACCACCCCGGCCATTGGATCGATAGGCCCCGAAGACGACCCCGCCATCGGCGGCGATGGCGGGGGGCAGGTCGGTGATCTCGGTGAAAGCACCTCCCCCCGGAGCGGCCGATCCGGGGCCTGCGATGGTCTCGGAGAGGCCCGGGACGATGCGCTGCAGGCGAAGCACGCCGCGATCGGCCCACAGGAAGGCCACCTGTCCGGCGGCATTGATCGCAGGGGCCGCGATCGCGACCGTCGCATGCACTGGCGCCCCCGAAGCGGGGATGAGAAACAGGACCGTCCTCGTGCCATCGGCGGCCTGGCTCACTACCGCCTCCCCACCCGATGTCAGGCTGGCCGTGAAGGCGATGACGCCGGCGGCGTTGGCCGCCGGACCCGTCGGGATCCGGCGGAGGAGTCCGCCGGCCAGGAGATCCCCTGTCTGAAGGATGACCTCCGTCGCACTTCCCGGCGTGATGCGCAACAGCGCCGCCGGGGACTCCAGGAAATCGGCCGCGGTCACCACACGTCCCATGC
This sequence comes from Acidobacteriota bacterium, assembly GCA_043740165.1. Taxonomy (GTDB): domain Bacteria; phylum Acidobacteriota; class Polarisedimenticolia; order Gp22-AA2; family Gp22-AA2; genus JAYUCR01. The sequence goes on from JAYUCR010000204.1 coordinate 2,713, forward strand.
CGTCGACCGCGGGAGCGCTCAGCAGGCCGACGGTCACTTCTCCGGAGCGCAGGTTCATCTTGTCTCCGGCCCGCAGCAGGACTTCCCGCGGAGCTCCCGGAGAGGCCATGCGGAAGATCGCGTCGCTGCCGTCGGCCAGCGTGGCTCGGAAGGCGATGCTGCCATCGTTCCCCGCCGCCACCTCGCAGATCGAGGCGATCGCCCCGCCGCCCGCCGCCGCATCCCCGGCCCGGGCAATGGTGCGCAGTCCCGCCGCATCCTTCAGGAAGAGCGCCGAGCCAAGGCGATCGACGAACAGCTGCCCGCCCAAGGGGGTCACCGCAAGACGGCAGCCGAACCGCGCGCCGACCCGCGCCGGGACCGGGCTTGGGTCCCCGGAGCGCACCACGATGGTCGCCATGGGATCGGTCGACAGCACTCTCGGTGCGGCGGCCGGCAGCAGAACCGCCAGGAGGCAGACCACGACCCGCCAGCGACCTCGTGAGATTGCCGTCGGTGGGATCACCGGTGTCATGTCGTTGGCCCCGAAGGAATCAGTGTGTGCGCGGGAGCGTACCGCGAAAGTTGGCGTCGCGGCAAGTCTTTTGGCGTGCCGCTACCTCTTGAAGACCGCTTCGATGGGCGGGCCGGCCTGCGGATTCCACTCACGATAGTCGAGGCCCAGGAACCGCAGCAGTGTCGCGGCGATATCCGCCTGGTGGAGCGTGCCCGGCGGCACCGCCTCGCCACGCGCCGGCGTGTCGGGTCCGGCGACCGCCACCCAGATGTCCTCCGAGCCCGCGATGCCGGCGTCGTGCTCCACCCAGTCGCGCGGCGTCCGGCCGCGTCCGTGGTCGGTCGTGATGAGCAGGGTGGTGCAGCCGCGGTAGGCGTCGAGAGCGCCGATCGTCTCCCAGAGGCGGCGGAGAAATCCGTCGATGACGTGGATGTCGTCGAGCAGCCGATCGTACCGGCGGGCATGCGCCCAGTCGTCGGTCTCGTCAAGGGCGATGTACAGAACCCGAGGGCGATACCGCTCCATGTAGTCGAGCGCCAGCCCCATGGTGACGGCGTCGCTGCGGCCGGTCTCCCAGAGCGTCATCACCTGGTCCTGCAGCGCCGACAGCCGCAGCATGTCGGGCGTGGCGGTCTCCGGCTCGACCTCCTGGTACCCGGTGTTCATGTAGAACGCATCCGGGGAGCGCGCCGCGGCATAGCCGAATCCATCCCACGACCCGATCACCGCCACCTCCATCTTCCCGAGGCCGAGCCGGCGGCGCGCGAACTCCAGGACGGTCTCGGCCGGCGAGCGCACCAGATCGTTGCTCGTGATCGACGGCTGATACTGCCCGGTCAGGATCTCGGCGTAACCGGGATAGGAAAAGAGGAGCGGATTCCTCGGCGTGACCCGGCTGCCGCGATCGTGGTGCCCCAGGATCATCCCGCCCGGCGCCAGCGTGCCCCAGAAAAACGGCATCAGCGCCGCCCGCCGCTCTTCGGGCGTGGCGCGCCAGTAGAGCTTCCGGGCGCGCTCCGGATCGTAGATGCCCGACCGCCTCGGTTTGTCGCTGATCGTCGCATCCATGCCGCCGAACAGCTCCTGCACGCGGAACCCGTCGAGAGTGACCAGGATGACATTGCGGGTCGCCATCGGCCGCCCCTCGGCGGCGGCCCGGCCATGATCGGCGGGTGCCAGGACGGCGAGGAGGGCCGTGAGGAGCGGGAGCCCGAAGCGCCGGCGCATCGCGAAGCGCCCGCGGAGCATCAGACCTGCCGCGGGCGCGACCGGCCGGCGGCATCCTCGAGATCGATCGGGGTGTTGAGATTGAGCAGAATGTCGGAGCTGTCCCAGGCAACCTCGCGGACGCGCTCCGGCCGCCGGCGGAGGACGCTTTTCAAACCTTCCGTCTCCTCCCGGATCCCGAGCAGCTCGGGGAGGAGGGTGACATGAAACAGCGGCGGGTGGCCGCGCCGTCCTTCCGAGGTCGGAATGAGGATCAGCCGGCGCGCCGGTTCGTCATCAGGGCCTCCGTCTCCGGTCCGTGGGGCGGGGGCGCCCGGCCGCCATTCCTCCGCGGCGGCCTGGAGGAGCGCGTCGACCAGCCGGTGATCGAGCGGCTGATCGACCGGGACGATGAGGATGCCGTCAGGCCGCGCCAGCAGCGACGTCAACCCGGCCTTGATCGAAGAGCTTTTCCCGTCGACGTGGCGCGGATTGATGATGGCGCGCGCCTTCCATCCCGGCCGGAACGGGCGGCGCACGAGAGGGGCCAGGGTCTCGGCGTCGCGGCCCAGGACCACGATGCATTCGGCGACGCCGCTTTTCTGGATCTGCTGCAGCTGGTGCGACAGGAGGGGTTGGCCGCGCCAGGGAAGCAGCGCTTTGGACGTCCCCATGCGCTCCGAATCACCCGCGGCCAGGAGGAGCGCGACGGCATTCATCGTCTACGATTCGGGCCTGGGGTTCACGTCGAGCTCGGCGCGGTACGGAACGAAGGTCGCTTCCCCTTCGCGGTCCCACGCCTCGTCGAAGTTGTACATGATAATCGTCTCCCAGGGGCAGACCTCGGCGCACAGCGCGCACCCGATGCACTTGTCGTACTCGATGACCGCGACGTTGTTGGGCGCGTCGGGCGAGGAGACAAAGCGGATCGCGTCAACCACCTGGTCCTTCACCGTCACCGTCTCGCAGAAGGCGACGCAGGCCGGGGAGTTGGCGCATCCGGAGCAGCCGTTCTGATCGACCACCGCCAGCCGCTTGGGCGGCTTCTTGAGGAATTTGTGGGTGAACCCGGGCGGGGCGGGCATCGCATCTCTCCCTAGGAATGCGCGGAGTGTCTCACAGGCGCGGAGGGCCGTTCAAGGGCGCTTGTCGATCGGCACCCAGGGTCGATCGGGCGGACCGATGTATTCCTCCAGCGGACGAATCAGGCGGTTGTCGGTGTGCTGCTCGATGACGTGGGCGATCCAGCCCGGGGCGCGGCTGCACGCGAAAATCGGCGTGAAAAGATCCATGTCGAACCCCAGCATCGAGTAGGTGGAGGCGGCGTAGAAGTCGACGTTCGGGTTGAGCCCCTTGACCTCTTTGCAGGTTTTCTCGATCTGCAGCGACATCCGGTACCAGGTCTCCTGCCCCTGCGCCTTCGCCAGCTTTCCCGACAGGTCGCGCAGGTGGATGGCGCGCGGGTCGATGGTCTTGTAGACGCGATGCCCGAAACCGGGGATTTTCTTCTTCTGCAGGAGCTGCGCGCGCACGAAATCGGCGGCCTTGTCGACTTCTCCGATGGTGCGCAGCATGACCATCACGTCCTGGTTGGCGCCGCCATGCAGCGGCCCCTTGAGGGTGCCGACGGCCGACGTGAGGGCCGAGTGCAGATCGGCCATCGTCCCCGCGGTCACCCGCGCCGCGAAGGTGGAGGCGTTCAGGCCGTGATCGAGCTGCAGGATCATCGCCACGTCGAGCGCGCGCGCCTCGAGATCGGTCGGCTTCCGTCCGTGCAGCATCCATAGAAAATTGGTGGAGTGGTTCAGGGCCGGATCGGGGCGCACCGGATCGCGCCCCTTGCGCAGCCGCTCGTGCAGGCAGATGAGCGTCGGCATCTGCGCCGTCAGCCGCATCCCCTTGCGCAGGTTCGCCTCGCGCGTCGATTCGTGAACGTCCGGGTCGCCGATCGCCATCGCCGAGATGGCGGTGCGCAGCAGATCCATCGGCGAGGCGTCGCGGGCGAATCGCTGCGCCAGGTCGGCGATGGCCGGCGTCAGGCCGCGCTGCGACGCCAGCCCGTGGCGGGTCTCCTCCATCTGGGAGGCGTTCGGCAGCTCGCCGTACCAGAGCAGGTGGACGACCTCTTCGAAGGAGGCATGCGCCGCGAGATCGTGGATCGAATAGCCGCGATAGCCGAGGAAACCGGTCTCGCCGTCGATGCGGCTCAGTCCGGTCCGCGCCGCGACGACTCCCTCCAGCCCTTCCTTGGCGAACATCCGGTCTCCTCCGGGTCCAGCGCCGAGCCCCGCGCCACGGCTCGGGTCGACTCATTATAATGATGTCGCGTCGGGTCCGGGAGGCGACCATGGGAATGGAAGAAAAAGGGCTGGGGCCGGGGGATCTGCGCCAGGCGCGGCAGCGGGTCGCCCTGGGCGCCCGGGTGACGCCGTTGCAGCCCTCGGATGCGCTGTCGGCGCGCCTCGGCGTGCGCATCGCCCTCAAGTGCGAGAGCCTTCAAACCGGCGGCGCGTTCAAGATCCGGGGCGCCACCAACTTCGTCGCCCAGCTGCCGCAGGCAGCCCGCGCGGCGGGTCTGCTGACCTACTCCTCCGGGAATCACGCCATCGCCGTGGCGCTCGCCGCGAGGCGCGCCGCCTGCCCCGCCGTCGTGGTGATGCCCGAAACCGCGCCGGCCCTCAAGCTGGCGCGCGTGCGCGAGCTCGGCGCCCAGGTGCATCTCGCCGGCACGACCTCCCTGGAGCGCAAGGCGCGCGCCGAGAGCCTGGAAGCCGAGCGCGGTCTCGCCATGGTCCCTCCCTTCGATCATCCCTTCATCATCGCGGGACAATCGACGTGCGGGGTCGAGATCCTCGAACAAATGCCCGAGACAGGATTGATCGTGGTGCCGGTCGGGGGCGGCGGGCTTCTGGCCGGGATTGCGCTCGCCTGTGCCTACCACCGGCCCGGCACCCGGGTGATCGGTGTCGAGCCGGCGGGAGCGGCCAAGATGTCGTCGTCTCTCGCCGCCGGGGCGGCGACCTCACTTCAGGCGGTCTCCTCGATCGCCGATGGGCTCCTCCCCAGTCGCCCCGGCGACCTGACTTTCGCCATCGCCCGGCAGTTCGTGCAGGAGGTGGTCACCGTGGACGACGACGCCATTGCCGCGGCGGCCGCCTTCCTGCTGCGCGAAGAGCGGCTGCTGGTGGAATGGAGCGGCGCCGTGGGGCTGGCGGCGCTCCTGACGGGCGCCGTGCGTCCCGGCGGCACCCCGATCGTCCTGGTCTTGAGCGGCGGCAACGTCGAGCCGCACCAGATCATCGAACGCTCCGGGCCTCCTCCGACGCCCTAACTAGACGCCGGTCCGGCGTGCCGCGTACATAAGCCATCAGGCCGAACGCTCATGCTAGACTGGCGCGATTTCGGGAGGCAGGGGGTCATGCATCAGGAAGCAGCCACGCGGCGGCGGCGCTCCGATCGCGGTTTCACGCTGATCGAGCTTCTGATCGTCGTCACCATCATCGGCATCATCGCCGCGCTCGCGATCCCCAACCTGAAAAACGCCATGGACCGCGCCAAGCAGCGGGCCACGATGACCAACATGCGCGCCATCGGGAACGCCCTCGAGCTGTACTCGATCGATCACAACACCTACCCGCGCGGCCTGAGCGACGCCAACAGCAGCGTCCTGACCGCCATGGTGTCGCCTCTCTACATGCGCACCGTGCCACCGGGCGACGGGTGGGACAACGCCTGGCATGTCGACACCAACGCTACCGGCACGCAATACACCATCACCAGCTATGGACGGGACGGCGCCTCCGGGAGCAACAGCGGAGGCGCGACCAGCGACATCAACTGCGACATCATCTATTCCAACAGTGCCTTCTACCAATGGCCGGGCGGGGCGCAGCAGTAACTCTGGCGCAGCTTCGCCCCGCATCATTCCCGCCGTGAGCCTTCAGTCGATGCGGGTCACTTCGACGCGGCGGTTCATGGCGCGTCCGCTCGCGGTTCCGTTGTCACCGATCGCGTCGGTCTCGCCGTAGCCGCGGGCCACCAGCCGCGACCCGTCGACACCCTGACCGGCCAGGTACTCGCACACCGCTTCGGCACGCTCCTGCGAGAGCTGCAGATTGTGCGCATCGGTGTTCCTCGAGTCGGCGTAGCCTGAGATGGCCACCCGAACGTCCGGCGAGGATTTGAGCGACCGAGCCACGCGGTCGAGAACGTCGTGGGAGTCGCTGGTCAGACGGGCTGTATCGGTGTCGAATCGGACCCCCTTGAGGAAGGTCGACTGCTTGTCGTTCTTTCCATCGAAGCGCGCGGCGGACCAAGCGTTGTCGGGACAGCCGTTCGAATCCACGCTCGCCCACCTCGGAGTGAGGGGGCAGGTGTCGAGAGAGTCCGCGACGCCGTCAGCATCCGCGTCCATCCCGTAGGAGTGGCTCAGGAGCTGCGTCATCGTTTCGTGATTGATCGCGCCGGTCGGCAGAAGCGTATGGGCCTGTTGAAAGGACCGGACCGCCGCGACGGTCGCGTCGTCCGCTTCGCCCTGGGCATATCCACCGGGTGCCAGGTATCCCGCGTGCTGGAGAATGGCCTGCGCCTCCGACGTGCTCATGGAGGATTCACACATCCGGTCGCGGTCACCGGACTTGTCGGCGAAGGCTGGCGCGAAGGACATGGCAGCGGCGACGAGACAAAGGCTGAGAGCAAGAGCTGAGCTGCGGTACGTGGTCAAGGACATCATGATGTTCCTCACTTTTTCTCCAGGGCTCCTGTCGGCACGCGGTTTCTCTTGATTCACTTCAACAGGGCCCAGGACGGGTAAGGGCGCGTTCGACGAGCAGGAGCCTGTCGCATCACGCCTCCGCGTTCCATGCCGATACCATGGCACAAAGGCGCGGGCGTCGAAGTCAGGACATGGCTGAATGGGGGAGTGAACTTCCCTGACGCCGGCTCAGGGTTGGATGACGCCCCGCCGGATCGCGTACCGGACGAGGCCGGCGGTCTCGTGAATGTCGAGCTTCTCCATCAGCCGCATCCGGTGCGTCTCCACCGTCTTCACGCTGATGCCGAGAATGGCGGCGATCTCCTTCATGGTCTTCCCCTCGGCGATCCACTGCAGGACCTCGCGCTCGCGCGCGCTCAGGGGATCGGTGCGCTTCTCCTTGTTGGAGAGATACGCCTGAAGCACCTCGCGTGGCATGCCCGAGCTCAGGAAGAGTGCGCCCCGTGAGACCTCGCGGATCGCCTGGATGAGATCCGCCGCGGCTCTGGTCTTGAGGAGGTACCCGTTCACCCCCGCCCGCAACGCATCGAGGATGTACTGCTCCTCCATGTGCATGGTCAGGAGAATCGTCTTGGTGTCGGGAGATACCTTCCCGATCTCTCGAATCGCGTCGATGCCGTTCAGGAGCGGCATCGCGAGATCCAGGACCGCCACCTCGGGCCGGTGCTTCTCGGCCAGGCGGACGGCCTCCTGGCCATCATGGGCCTGCCCGACGATGACCATCTTCTCGCGCTCGAGGATGTCCACCACGCCCTGAAGGAACATGGGATGATCGTCGGCGAGCAGAATGCGCAGCGGCACGCTCATCTCCCCAATGGAATGCGCATCAGCAATTCCGCGCCCTTGCCCGGCGATGACTTCACCTCAAGCATTCCTGCCACCGCGTCGAGCCGCTCCCGGATGGCGACGAGACCGAGCCCCCGCCGTCCGTCGACGGGGCTCGGCGGGAACGGCTCGAACCCGGATCCATCGCCGCGCACGCAGCAGAGGAGTCCCTGAGCGTCCCGGGTCACCTCCACCGTGATCGTCGCGGCCCCGCCATGCCGAATCGCGTTCTTGACGGCCTCCCTCACGTTCCGGTAGAGCGCCCGCTCCACCGCCGGCGAAAGCCTGCCTTCCGTCGAGCCCTCGACACGGATCGACATCGACGCGCGCTGCGCCATACCCCTCGCCAGCTTTTCGAGAGCCGGAAGCAGCCCCCGGTCCTCCAGGACAGTCGGCTGCAGGCGATCGCCCAGGCGCCGCAGGTGTTGCTCCATCTGGCGCAGGAGATCTCCCACCTTGGACAGGCGCTCGCCGGCCTGGGGCGACAGGTTTCGGCCCAGCTCTTCAATGGCCACGCGGGTCGAGTCGAGCAACGCCCCAGTCTCGTCGTGCAGCGAATGGACCGTTCGCTCCGTCTCCTCCTCGAGGCGACGATTCATGTGGCGCAGCGCCGCAATGGCCTCGCGATTGGAGCGGAGGCTCATTTCAATCGGCTTCAAGCTCTCGATGAAGAACTCCTCGGCGTTCTGGATCGCGCGGCCGCCCGTCGCGTCCTGGGGCTGCTTCGACAGGACCCCCTCCAGCGCCTCGTGATGGATGGACGCGATCCCGAGAACGCCTGCACGAGCGGCCAGCGCCAGGCCCCCCAGTTCGGAAGCCCGCTGCAACGCTCGCTCATCGGGCCGCGCCAGGTACTCCCGAACAGCAGCGGAATATCGCCGCTGGAGCGCTGGCAGGACCTTCCTTACCTTCGGCATGTTCGCACGGCCACCCACGTTTTCACCCCGAGCAGGATGAATGCCGCGAACAACCCACGACCGCGCGCCGGAAAGGCCGGCGTGCAGGGGTACCTCTCCAGCATCGGCAAGGATTCGACGGCCTATCTCAGTGGATCGCTTCCAAAGCCAAAGTTTAGCACGGCAGGGCCGCCGGAGCGTCCGCCGGCCCCGGCGATCCGTCACGATTCACCGTCAGGAGTATCCCCTGCAGAAATCAGCAATCGCCGGGTATCCAGACCGTTGGGCACCTGCCAATCTGCGTCTCGGCGGCGAGACGGCCCGTCGAGGGAACAGGAGCCCGGCCATGG
>JAYUCR010000205.1:0-1874 GCA_043740165.1 Acidobacteriota bacterium
CGGGCCCGCGGAGCTGGGGAAATCGATCCCCTCCGCCAGCACGACATCCCGCCGCTCCGGCGGGGCGGGCGCGGCGGGCTCTGTGCCGCGATGACATCCGAGACCGGAAAGCATGGCGAACGCCAGGCCGGCGAGCGCCAAGCCCGCGAGCAGCATCCGCGACCGCTCCCGAAATCCCCTATCCTCTTTATGGTAGCGCGCGCGCATGAACGGTTAGGTTTGACCAATCAAGCCCCTCTGTCAAGCGCTCCCGGAGGGCGCCCCTCGGTCGTGGGCGGATTCTGGACAGGGGGGGCCGCGGAAACTATATTGCGGGCGGGGATCTGTCCATGGGCTTCGAAGCGTCCAACCTCAAGCAGGCGCAGGAAGACGTCCGGGCCGCCTACACCGCCTCCGCGGCGCGGGTGGAAGCGCTCGGGTACCGCGATAATCCCAACTACCTCGCCACCAAGGCGCTGGTCGATTGGGACCTGCTCGACGGGATCGACCTTTCCGGGCGCGACGTTCTGAATGTCGGCTGCTTCGAGCCGATCGACGAGATGCACTTCGTGCGCCGGGTGCGATCCTGGACGGCGGTCGACGTCAACCCGGAGGCCGTGAAGATGGCGGAGCGGGTGGCGCGCGCCGAGCTTTCCCCCGGGTTGTGCGAGCGACTCGCCTTTCGCGTCGAGGATGCCACGCGGCTGTCGTTTCCGGACGCCTCGTTCGATCTCGCCGTGTCGTACTCGGCGCTCGAGCATATCCCGGGGGCCGAGAACCGCCGTGCCGCGTTCCGCGAGATGGCGCGGGTCGTCCGCCCGGGCGGATACATGGCGGTGACCGTGCCCAACAAGTTCAGCACCTTTCTTTTCGCGCACCTGAAGAACCGACGCGGCGGCTGCGACTACGGCTACTGCTACCTCTACAGTCCCTCCGAGCTGAAGCGCGACCTGCGCGCGTGCGGTCTCGATGTCCGCCGCTTCTCCTCCGAATGGCATGGCCTCCTGACCCTGCCGTCCTACATGCCGAAGCTGTTCAAGGATCTGCTGTTCCCCCTGGTCTACCTGGGCGAGCGGATCGGATGCCTGGCGCAAAAGCCGGCTCGATGATGGCCGCCGCGGTGCGCGAGAACGTCTACGGCCACCAGAAGCGGCTGAGGTTTTTCCTCTCCGAGATGGAAGGGTATGCCGCCTGGAGCGGCCGGGCGCCGGGCGCTCTCCGCGTGCTGGACGTCGGGTGCGGCACCGGGGTGATGATCACCCGGCCGCTGGCGGAACGGGGCTACGACGTCACCGGCCTCGACACCGACGAGGCCTCGATCGCCTGGGCGCGGAACCTGAACGCCGGCGGCCGCGGCCTGCCCACCCTGCGCTTCGTCCTGGGACGAATCGAGGAGCAACGATTCGACGCCCCGTTCGACGTCGTCATCTGCTCCGAGGTGCTGGAGCATCTCCCCGAGCCCGGAATGCTCCTGCGCGCCATGATGGATCGCCTCGCCGACGACGGTGTGCTGCTCGTCACCGTCCCGAACGGCTACGGCCTGTTCGAGATCGACAGCCACATCCACGAGGCGCTCTCCAAAATGCCGGGCTTCTGGCGCCTGCCGGATCTGTGGCTGCGCAGCAAGGCGCGGGTTCTCGCCGCGACGCGGCGCGGAGCGCAGGCGCTGCGGGCCGCCGAGGACGAGGACCGGCCGGAGCGGATCTCCTCGCTCACCGTCGGGCAACCGCATTGCCAGGTCTTCACGCCGGGGCGCGCGGCGCGTCTCTTCCGGAGCTGCGACCTGCGCCTGGTGCGATCGGGACGGAGCAGCCTCTGGGCGGGACCGTTCGCCCACCTGATGCTGCGCGACTTCGACCCGCTCATCCGGATCAACTGCCGGCTTGCCGATGCCC
>JAYUCR010000206.1:0-1874 GCA_043740165.1 Acidobacteriota bacterium
GTCGAGGGCTCCAGGCCCGCATCCTGGGAGGAGACCTGGGCGATCCACGCGTCGAACGATCCGAGATCGCCTCCGTGCACGATGATGCCGGTGGCGTCCAGGGCGCGCACCAGGCCCCAGTACCGTTCGCGAGGGTTCTGCAGATAGACGATGACGACCGCGGGCGGCTTCAGGAACGGCAGCAGCATCGCCTTAAGAGCCTCCGAGCAGGACGCCGACCCCTGCGGGATCCGGGGTGAGTCTCGCCTCGGTGGCCGCCATCACCTTGTCAACCGTCGTCCCGGGAGCCATCTCGCGCAGCACCAGGCCTGTCGGGGTGACATCGATGACCGCCAGCTCGGTGATGATGCGATGCACCACGCGCGCCCCGGTGAGCGGCAGCCGGCAACGGCGCAGGATCTTCGGCGCGCCTTCCTTCGTCGTATGGGTCATCATCACCACGACGCGCCGCGCCCCCGCGACCAGGTCCATCGCCCCGCCCATCCCCTTGACCATCTTCCCGGGGACCATCCAGTTGGCGAGGTTTCCCTCTTCATCCACCTCCATGCCCCCGAGGATGCTCAGGTCGACATGGCCGCCCCGGATCATGCCGAACGAATCGGCGCTGCTGAAGTACGAGCAGCCCGGGGTCTCGCTGACCGTCTGCTTGCCGGCGTTGATGAGATCGGGGTCCTCGGTGCCCGCGATCGGAAACGGCCCGACCCCCAGCATGCCGTTTTCCGACTGGAACAGCACCTCCATTCCCGGCGGCACGTGGTTGGCCACCTGCGTCGGCATGCCGATGCCGAGGTTGACGTAGAAGCCGTCCCGGAGCTCAGCCGCCGTGCGGCGGACGAGTCGTTCGCTGCTCGATGCGTTTTTCATAGGACGGCCCCTGGAGAATGCGTTGCACGAAAATGCCCGGCGTGTGCACCGCGTCGGGATCGATCCCGCCCGGCGGCACGAGATGCTCCACCTCCGCGACGGTGACGCGCCCGGCGGTCGCCATCATCGGGTTGAAATTGCGCGTCGTCCTGCGGTAGACGAGGTTCCCGAGAAAATCGCCGCGGTGCGCCTTGACGAAGGCGAAGTCGGCGGTGATGGCCTGCTCCAGGACGCACCATCGCCCGTCGAGCTCGCGCGTCTCTTTCCCCTCGGCGACCTTGGTGCCGTAACCGGTCGGCGTGTAGAAGGCCGGGATCCCGGCGCCGCCGGCGCGGATGCGCTCGGCGAGCGTGCCCTGCGGCACCAGCTCCACCTCCAGCTCGCCCGACAGGAACTGCCGCTCGAACAGCTCGTTCTCGCCGACATAGGTGGCGATCATCCGGCGCACCTGCCGCGTCTGCAGCAGCAGCCCGATGCCGAAATCGCTGACGCCGGCATTGTTGCTGATCACCGTCAGGTCGCGCGTTCCCCGGCGCACCAGCGCCTTGATCAGGTTCTCGGGGATGCCGCACACGCCGAATCCACCCATCAGGATGGAGGCCCCGTCCCGGACGTCCTGGATCGCCGCGTCGGCCTCCTCCACGACCTTGTTCATGCGTGGTGCCTCCCCCCGTCGCGGGTGCGCAGCTCGATCAGGATGCCTCCGGTGCCACGCGGGTGCAGGAAGGCGATCCGCCGCCCTTCCGCGCCGGGGCGCGGCCCGCCCGCCGTCGCGGCGCCCGCGGGGCGCGCCGCCGCGGAGGGAGGGCCGGGGTCGCCGACGATCGGCACCCCGGCCCGCCGCAGGCGATCCAGCGTGGCGTCCAGATCGTCGACCTCGAAACAGAGGTGATGCACCCCTTCGCCGCGCTTCTCGAGATGCTTCGCGATCGTGGCCTCGGCGTTCAGGGGCTGCACCAGCTCGACGCGCGTCCGGCCCGCGGGCAGGAATGCCACCTGCACCCCTTCCG
>JAYUCR010000207.1:0-4643 GCA_043740165.1 Acidobacteriota bacterium
GGGCGAGGTGACGAACAGCGTCGCCAGGACGATCCCCGGGAGGGCGAAAATGATCTTGATGTCATGCCGCTGCAGCCAGTGTCCGCAGAGGCCGTGCGCGCCGAACATCAGGACGAAGATCATGCCGGAGATCACCGGCGAGACGCTGAACGGCAGATCGAGGAGCGACGCCAGCAGGCGGCGGCCGCGGAACTCGAAGCGCGCGATCACCCAGGCGGCGGCCAGGCCGAACACGAGGTTGATCGGCACCACGATCACCGCGACCAGCAGCGTCAGCCGGACCGCCGCGAGCGCCACGGGGTCGCCCACCGCCTGCAGATAGACTCCGAGGCCCTTGCGGAACGCTTCGCAGAAGACGACGACCAGGGGGGCGATCAGGAAAAGCCCCACGAACGCCAGGGCCGTTCCGACGAGCAGCCGCCGCGCAAACCGCCCCCGGCCGCCCTCCAGGCCCGCAGCCTCCCCGCCCGCATTCTCCCGGCTCGCGCCGCCGCCGCTCATGCCGATTTCCACCGCCGGCTGCTGCGCGCCGCCAGGGCGTTCGCCGCCAGGAGAAGCGCGAACGAGGCCACGAGGAAGCCGAGGGCGATCGCGGTCGCACCCGCGTAGTTGTACTGCTCGAGCTGGATCATGATGAGGAGCGGCGTGATCTCGGAGCGCATCGGCATGTTGCCGGCGATGAAGATCACCGACCCGTACTCCCCGAGGCCGCGCGCGAAGGCCAGCGTCGCACCCGCGAGGAGCGCGGGCAGGAGCTCCGGCAGGATGACGCGGAGGAACGTCTCGGCCGGACCGGCCCCGAGGCTGGCGGAGGCCTGCTCGATTTGCGGCTCGAGGCTGCGCAGGACCGGCTGCACCGTGCGCACCACGAACGGCAGACCGACGAAGATCAGCGCGATCACGATCCCCAGCGGCGTGTAGGCGACCTTGATCCCCAGCGGCTCGAGGACCCGGCCGCCCCAGCCGGAGGGAGCGTAGAAGGTCGTGAGGACGATCCCGGCGACCGCGGTGGGGAGCGCCAGCGGCAGATCGATCAGGCCGTCGATGAACCGGCGCCCCGGGAAGGGATAGCGCTCCAGGACCCAGGCGACCAGCAGTCCGAGCACGGCGTTCACGAGCGCGGCCAGAAACGCCACCGTGAACGACAGCCGGTAGGCGGCGAGGGTGCGCGGCGACGATACGGCGTGCCAGAACTCCGCCCAGGTCAGGGTCGCGGTCTTCAGGACGATCGTCGCCAGCGGGATCAAGATGATGAGGAAGAGATAGGTGAGGGTCACCCCCATCCCCAGTCCGAATCCGGGCAGCACCCGCGTCCCGCCTCTCTGCCCCTGCGTCATCGTGCCGCCGCCCTCAACAGCGCTCGCGCGCTCTACCGCCCGCCCTGGTAGATCTGATCGAAGCTCGCGCCGTCGGCGAAGTGGGCCGCCTGCGCCTTGGCCCATCCTCCGAACAGCTCGTCCACCGTGAACAGCTTCACGGCGGGGAACTGGCCGGCATATCTGGCCGCGACCGACTCGAGACGCGGCCGGTAGTAATGGCGGGCGGCGATCTCCTGCCCCTCGGGGGTGAAGAGGTAGTCGAGGTAGGCCTGCGCGACCTCCTTCGTGCCGTGCCGCGCCGCCACCCGATCGACGAGCGCCACCGGCGGCTCCGCCAGGATTGTCGTGGAGGGGACGACGATCTCGACGCGCCCCTTCCCCTGCTCGCGCGCCGCGAGGAGCGCTTCGTTCTCCCAGGCGATCAGGACGTCGCCGATGCCGCGCTCCACGAACGTCACCGTGGCGCCGCGCGCGCCGGTGTCGAGGACCGGCACGTTCTTGAAGAGGCGCGTCACCAGGTCCTTCGCTGCCGCCTCGTTGCCGCCCGGACCGCGCAGCGCCGCGCCCCATGCCGCCAGGTAGTTCCAGCGCGCCCCGCCGGAGGTCTTCGGGTTCGGCGTAAGCACCGCCACGCCCGGCCGGGCGAGGTCCGCCCAGTCGCGGATCGTTTTCGGGTTGCCGGCGCGGACCAGGAAGACGATGGTCGAGCTGTAGGGGCATGAGTTCTGCGGCAACCGCTCCTGCCAGGCGCGCGGCAGGAGCCCGCTCCGGGCGATGGCGTCGATGTCGAACGCCAGCGCCAGGGTGACGACGTCCGCCTCCAGCCCGTCGATCACCGCGCGCGCCTGCTTTCCGGAGCCGCCGTGCGACTGGTTGATCACCACCGTCTGGCCGGTCTTCTCCTTCCAGTGCTTGGCGAACGCGGTGTCAATCTCCTGATAGAGCTCGCGCGTCGGATCGTACGAGACGTTCAGCAGCTTGACCTGCGCCGGCGCTGCCCCGGCCGCCGCCACGGCCGCCGCGCCGGGAAAGCCGGGCCCGCATGCAACGCCCATGAACAGGATGCCAAAGATGCCCGGGATGCCGGGAAGAGGCACCGCGAGCTTCGCCAGGCCGCGCCTCACGGCCGCCACCTCTCGCCGGCGTGCGCGCGAACGATCAGGACCGGCCGGCCGGCCGCCGCGGCGATCAGGTCGCCGGTGACGCCATCGAGGCTCAGCCGGCTGCGCTCGTCCGGCAGCGGCGCGCCCAGCACGAGGAGATCGCAGGCCCCTTCGTTCATCTCGGCGACCACCTGGTCGCGGATCGGCCCATGGCGCAGGACCGTGCGCGCGTTCACTCCTAGAAGCGCCAGCGTGCGCGTGCCGGCCCTGAGGAACCGCTCCGCTTGCCGGTCCTCCGCTTCGGTGCGGTGCTCGGGAATGACGGTCATCAGCGTGACCTCGCTGCCGAGGTGGCGGATGAGGCGGCCAGCGAACAGGATGTCCTCCTTGGCGGGCTCGCCCACGGCGACGCCGATGATCGCCTTCGCGGGGACCTGCGTCGTCGGCTTCTCCGTGGCGGCCGTCCCCTCCTCGGGCAGAAGCAGGATGCTGTGATCCCCTGCCTCGAGCAGCCGCTCCGCCAGCCCCTGCGCCCCGCGCGGCGGCATGACATGGACGATCAGGTCGACGTGCCGGCGGTCGGTCTCGTCGGCCACCGCCACCTCGAGCGGGTCGGAGGTCTGCCGCGCCTCGAACGATGCCAGCCCGGTCCCGAGCCCCTCCTGCGCCTGCTGCAGACGCTCCGCCGCCGCCGCGCCATGAATCCCGTACGCCAGGAGGGCCACCCGGGCGTGCGACAGGCGCGCGATCTGCCGAGCCAGCGCCAGCGGGGCGCGGCCCTTCTCCGTCCCGTCGATCAGCAGGAGAAAGCTGAGCCCCGGATGCGCCAAAGCGTGGAAGCGGCGCACCCCCACCCAGGCGGTCTCCCCCGGGTGGAGCGGGAAGCGGCGCGCCTGGTGCTGCGAGCGGGTCGCCTCCAGGATGACGGCGTCGTCTCCGAACGGCGCTGTCGGAGCGATCGGCCGCACCCCGGCAAGGCGCGGCAATCGCAGCCGCAGGCGCTCGTAGGAGCCGAGGGATCCGGTCGCCTCGACCGTCGCCTGCCCCAGGAGCGGCCAGCCGAGCGCGTCGGCGGTCGTCTTCACCGCCACGTCCTCGGGGCGGAAGAGAACCTGCACGCGGCGCGATGTCGACGTCCCCGGCATGGTCGCCGTACCGAGCGGCACCAGCACCGGCCCCAGGCGCACCCCGTCGGGGCCGGACTCGCCGATCATCAGGTTGGCGGTGCCGAGAAACGTGGCGACGAATTCGGTCTGCGGCCTCAGGTAGAGCTCCTGCGGCGGGCCGGTCTCGAGCAGGCGGCCGAAGTTCATGACACCGATCCGGTCGGCCATCTCGAAGGCTTCTTCCTGATCGTGGGTGACGAAGAGTGTGGTGACCTTCAGCTCGCGCTGGATGGCGCGGACCGTGCGGCGCAGGTCGGCGCGGATCCGGGCGTCGAGGGCGCCGAGCGGCTCGTCGAGGAGAAGGAGCTGTGGCCGGTGCGCGAGGGCGCGCGCCAGCGCCACGCGCTGCTGCTGGCCGCCCGAGAGCTGCGACGGCAGGCGCCCCCCGAGCCCGGAGAGACCGACCAGCTCCAGCAGCTCGTCGCGGCGGCGGCGCCGCTCGGCGGACGGCACCCGCCGCACCCGCAGCGGAAACTCGACGTTCGCGGCCACGCTCATGTGGCGGAACAGCGCGTACGACTGGAACACGAAGCCGATGTCGCGCCGCTGCGGCGGCAGCCCGGTCACGTCGCGCCCGTGCAGCAGCACCCGCCCGCCATCCGGATCGGCCAGGCCGGCGATCAGGCGCAGGACGGTGCTCTTGCCGCTGCCGCTTGGGCCGAGGAGGACGAAGAACTCCCCGTCCGCCACTTCGAGCGTGACGCTGTTGACGACGGGGTGCCCGTCGTACCGCTTCGAGAGCGCTTCGAGACGTATTGACATGGATTGGCCGCCGGCGCACCGCCGCGCGTCACGTAGAATACGCCCTGGCGGTCACAGGATGGGTCCAACCTGGGTGACAAGCCGGTGATAGAGCCGGCTGAGGGCGGTGACGATGGACCGGGACGAATCCCCCATCACATTGCAGGAAAGCGAAGTCGAGTTCGGCGCCATCCGCGCGCAGGGGAAGGGCGGCCAGAACGTCAACAAGGTCTCCAACGCCATCCACCTGCGCTTCGACATCCGCGCTTCCTCCCTCCCGGACGAGATCAAGGCGCGGCTGCTCGGGATGACCG
>JAYUCR010000208.1:0-4635 GCA_043740165.1 Acidobacteriota bacterium
CCCTCGTCGCGGAACACCCCCACGACCTCGAACGCAACGCCGTTGACTTCGATCTCCCGGCCGACGGGCGGGACCTCCTTGAACAGCGCCTGCGCCACCTTCGCGCCGACGACGGCCACCTTTCGGTACTCCTTCAGGTCGAGCGGGTTCAGGAATCGTCCCTCGGTGATGATCGTTTTTTCGAGATAGAGGTGGGCCGGGTGCACCGCGCGGACGTCGAACGTGCCGATCTCGTCCCGGAACCGGACGCGCTGGTTGCCGTTGAGATAGAAGCGCGACGAGATGTGCTCGACCCCCTCGACACGGGTCGCGAGGTCGTCGTGATCGTCGTTCGTGAGCTGCACCTCGCGTCCGGGCTGCAGGCCCCGGAACGGCATGCTCGTCTGCCCCGGATAAACCCAGATGCTGTTCACGGCGTCGTCGCGGAACTGGTACTCGACCCCGTGCGACAGCGCCTCCCCCGATCCCAGGAGGACGATCAGCATGAAGATCCCCCAGGCGACGCTGAAGGCGGTCAGGGAGGAGCGCAGCTTGTTGCTCCGGATGGTGTCGAGGATCTCCTGCCAGGTGTCGACGTCAAACATCGGCAGGCCTCGCGTCGGCATCCTCGATCCGGCCGTCACGCAGGCGGATGATCCGCCGCGTCATGGCCGCCACATCGCGCTCGTGGGTCACCACGACGATCGTCACCCCTTCCCGGTTCACCTCCTGCAGCAGCCGCATGATCTCGAGCGAGGTCGCGGAATCGAGGGCCCCGGTCGGCTCGTCGGCCAAGACCACTTTGGGTCGCGACACGAGCGCCCGGGCGATCGCGACCCGCTGCTGTTGTCCGCCCGAGAGCTCCGCGGGCCGGTACTCGGCCCGATCGAGGAGCCCCACGCGGTCCAGCTGCCGCCGGGCGACGTCGAGGCGCTTCGTCCGCCCGACGCCCTGGTAATAGAGCGGCAGGGCGACGTTTTCGGCGGCGGTCTTGAACGGGATGAGATTGAACGACTGGAAGACGAAGCCGATCAGCTGCCGCCGGCAGACCGCCGCGCGGGTCTCGGAGATCCCTTTCATCAGCTGGCCGTCGATGTGGTAGGTGCCGGAGTCGTACCCGTCGAGGAGTCCCAGGATGTTCATGAGGGTCGATTTCCCCGACCCCGAGGCTCCCATGATCGACACCATCTCCCCGGCCTCGATGGTCAGATCGACGGACTTCAGCACGTGCAGCGGATTGCGCCCCGACGCGTACGTCTTGTCGACCTTCACGAGCTGCAGCATGCGAATGGAGGAACGTTACCCCAGGCCGGGGGTTCCCGTCGAACGCGCCACAGGTCCCGCGGTCAGCCGGCGCCCTGGTCAGGCAGCGCCGGAGATCCAGCGGCCCAGCAGCTTGACGTAGGCCTGGAGCGGCTTCCCTTGCGGAGGACCGACCCGCAGGACGCGCACCGGCGGGCCCTGGCCAATCATCTCCCCCTCCCACCACGGCAGCGGGACGGCGCCGCAGCTGATGATATGGGCCATGGAGGTCACGTCGCGCCATGCCTGATCGCGCCTCCAGCACAGCCCTTTCACCCAGGCGTCGTACGCCCGGCCGGTGTACAGGACGATGGTGCGCGGCTCGAGGATCGCCAGCTCCTGCCGCACGACCCCGAGGTCGCCGATGCAGCAGGCCTTCATGGTCGGGGTGGTCCGGTCGTTGGCCTCGGCGCCCCCTTTGGCGTTGCTGCACTTGACGAGGGTGGTGAGCGCGGTGCGGCTCCACCCCTCCTCCTCCGAGCCGTGGACACGTCCCAGGAGCTCGCGGGTGTAGCGCCAGAACGGCCACGGCTTGGTGCGGAACAGGCGGTCGGCGGTGGCGCGGCCGTCCTGGGCGCCGCCGGGGCGATCCACCGTCGGCTCGTCCTCGCGGTGCGGCTTGCCGATAATCACGAGCCGGAGCCTGTCGTCGGCGTACCGATCCCCGACGTGCCACGGCAGCAGGGGCCGCTTGATGCGGGCGTCGCAGCGCAGGCGGCAGACGTTGTTCGAGGGAATCCGAAGCTCGTCCTCGTAGAGCGCGGCGATCCTGGCGAAAAGGTCCACGTCGCCCCATTCTCCCGGAGGCAGAGAAGAGTATTATGCGCGGCAGCGGCCTCGGTTCGCGCGCAGGAAACGAGGTGAAGGTTGGCCCGATTCAAGATCGTCGCCCGCTTCAGCAATGGACGCGTCCTCAAGGGGCTCACCGGCGACTTCGTGCCGACGAAGCCGAGCTTCCGCCTGCTTCCGGCGGAGGCGGAAGGCACCGCGAAGCCGATCGAGATTCAGGTCGTGGAGCTCAAGGCGATCTTCTTCGTCAAGGAGCTCCGCTCCAAGCCCCACATCTACCCGCATCGTCAGCAGTTCGATCCCAGGAAACCGGCCACCGGCCGGAAGATCCGGGTGGTGTTCCTCGACGGGGAGATCCTGGTGGGGACCACGCAGACCTACGATCCGCGTCGACAGGGTTTCTTCGTCTTCCCCGCGGACGAGGCCTCCAACAACGAGCGCTGCTTCGTCGTGGCCGGCGCCATCAAGGAAATGACGTTTCTCTGAGCCCGCGCGGCACCCTCGCCGGCCGCTACCAGGCGATGCCGTAGTCCTCACCGTGATTGCTCGACGCGCCCCACATCGTGCCGTGCTGGCGATCGAAGAGGATGGCGTTGATCGGGCCGGAGGTGCGCTCCTCGACATCCAGCGTGTAGCCCATGTCGCGCAGCGCGGCGCGCACCGGCTCGGGGGTGGAGGCGGCGATCAGCATGTGGCCCGGACGCGCCTCGTGCGTACCGAATGACGAACGCATCTGCTCGCTGTTGATGTTCGGCGCCTCCGAGGCCTGCTGCGGCGTCATCCCGAATTCGACGATGTCCAGGAAGAATTGGAGAAGATTTTGATCCTGCGTATCGCCCCCCTGGACGCCGAACGCCAGCCAGGGCCGCCCGTCCTTGAGCGCCAGGGTCGGCGTCAGGGTGACGCGGGGGCGCTTCCCCGGCTCGATGACGTTGTACGGTCCGTCCTCGGCGCGGGTCACGAAGCTCTGCGCCCGCTGGCTCAGGCCGACGCCGGTCCGCCCGGCGATCACCGCCGGGATCCAGCCGCCGCTCGGCGTGATCGAAACGACCCACCCGGCCTCGTCGGCGGCCTCGATCGACGTGGTGCCGGCGGTGAACTGCTCGCGGAACGCGGCGTGCGACAGCGGCGGCTCCAGCCGGCTGCTCTTTGCCGGTGCTTTGGGCAGGGACGCATCCGGCCCGGGGACGACGGTCCAGCGCGACAGGAGATCCTTGAACGGGTTCGTGCCTGCCTGGAAGGGATACGGATCCCCGGGCTTCACCTCGGGATCGTTGCGCGTCCAGTCGATCTGCGCGTAGCGCGCCTTCGCGTACTCCTTCGACAGCAGGCCGCGCACCGGCTCCTCGGGCGGGAAGTCGGGGTCGCCGTAATAGAAGTCGCGATCGGCGAAGGCGTGGCTCATCGCCTGGTAGAGCGCATGCATGTAGCGCGGCGAGTTGTACCCCATCTCCTTCAAGTCGGCGTTCTCGAGGATGTTGAGGGACTGCAGCAGCGCCGGGCCCTGCTGCCAGATCGGCAGCTTGTAGACCGTGATCCCCTTGTAGTCGGTGCTCAGCGGCTCCTCGATCTTCACCTTCCAGGCCGCCAGGTCCTGCAGGGTGATGATCCCGCCCTCCTCCTGCACGCCGCGCACAAGCTCCTTCGCGATGTCGCCGGTGTAGAAGCGATCGTAGGCGGCGCGGATCGCCTCCTTGCGGCTCTTCCCCCGGGACAGGGCCTGGCGCTCCGCCTCCACGAGCCGCCGCAGCGTCACGGCGAGATCCTTCTGCACGAACAGCTCGCCGGCCTCCGGCGCCTCGCGCGCCTGCCCCAGGTGCGGCAGGAACACGTCGCGCGAGTATTTCCAATCCTTGATCCGCGCCTTCTGCCGCTCGATGGAGTTGGCCGTCTCCGCCTCGATCGGGTAGCCGCCCGCCATCTGGATGGCCGGGGCCAGGACGTCGGCCAGCGACAGCGTGCCGTACTCGGCGAGCATCGTCATCAGGCCGCCCGGCGTGCCCGGAGTGACCGCGGCGAGCGCTCCGAACTCGGGAGGGTAGCGGTACCCCTTGGAGCGATAGAACTCCGCGGTGGCGCTGGCCGGTGCCATGCCGAGCGCGTTGATCCCGATGACCTTCTTCAGCCCCGGGTGGTACAGGAGCGCCTGCGTCTCCCCGCCCCAGGAGAGAACGTCCCACATGGTCGTGACCGCCGCCAGCATGGCGCAGGCGGCGTCCACCGCGTTGCCGCCCTTCTGGAACATCATCGCGCCCGCGGTGGCTCCCAGCGGCTTGCCGGTGATGGCGATCCAGTGCGCCGCGTGCAGCGGCGGCTTCTGCGTCTGCGCCAGGCGCCGCGGCGGCGGAGCGGGTTGGGCCGGTGGCGCGACCTGGGCGCACAGCGGTGAAATCAGAAGACTCGTCAGCGCGGCGGACAGGGCGGCGCGACGGAGGAACGGCTCGCGGCGGGTGGGCGGCATCTTCTGGGATCTCCCTGGCGGCGGAGTCTACGGCACCCCGGGCGAGTGCGGCAAGCGCGGACGGGATATTCGTTGGACCCGGAAGGCTCCGGTGTGGTATCAGG